>JAGPDK010000242.1 GCA_018057605.1 Kofleriaceae bacterium
GTTGTCGTGGCTTCGATGACGTCAACGATCGCGCGGCCAGTGCTCTCGCCGGGCGGGTTGCGGCGATGACCACGACTTTGGTGCGCGGTCGGTAGTTCCGGTGGCCGTCGTCGGAGGTCCGTCGTCGCAGGTCCGAGTAAGTAACCAAAATTACTGAGCGTTTCGTGCGATTGGGCTTACGTGACTGGCATTGGCAACGTCCCTTGTTTGATCGAGACCCACATGGAGCGCCCCCAGCGAACGCTGGGGCGCGGGGCCGCCAGCAGCTTTGACGCTTAGTCAAAACGATGCTGGTTAGCTGACGCCGACACCGCACGTGCGCAACTCAAAGCCGCCCGCTACGCTGCGCTACCGTGCAAACACAAACACAAAATCACTCGGCGGCACAAACCTATAGCCATCATCCGTGACGCGAATAATTTCGGAGCCACCCTCACCAAGCAGCCGCCGAATGCGCATGATGTTAGTAAACAACGCAGCATCGTGCCGCAACGGGTGATATTCCACATTCCACACCGCTGAAACGATGGCTTCTTTGGAGAATACTTTGCCCGGGGCCGATGCAAACAAGAACAATAACTTCTTGAGCAAGCTGCGCCGGCGCAGGTCAGCCAGTTCTTGGCCGTGGCGCCAAATTGATTCGCGCACACCGTCAATCGCCAATTCACGTTTGGCCAATTGCAGCACTTCCGGGCTAGCGTCCACCACTTCACTGGTAGCACCTTGTGCGTCGATCAAACCAAACGGTCGCTGTGAGGTTAGGCCCAACTCCGCAAGAATTTTGGTGCAGAGATCAAACGCCATCGGCGACAACGTGGCGGCGCTCGGCGACGCCGGATCGGCCACGGCTTCGGGCCCGGCAATGGCATCAAGCGCAGCGTACGCAACGAAGCGTTCGATGGGCAAGCCGGCGACCGACGCCAGTTCGGCGGCGTCGCGTGCGTATGCGACACCCGAAGCGGCAT
Organism: Kofleriaceae bacterium; assembly: GCA_018057605.1. Lineage (GTDB taxonomy): Bacteria > Myxococcota_A > Polyangia > Haliangiales > Haliangiaceae > JABFXX01. Next base: position 966 of record JAGPDK010000242.1, read on the forward strand.
CGTCTTCGGCCCGTGCCAACGCGCCTAAGGCCAGCAGCGCCATGCAGCGTGCGTGCGCCAAATCCGCCGACGTTGCCTCACGCGCCGCCCGGGTTGCAACACTGCGCGCCGCAGCGCGATCACCGCGCGCTAACTCGACGCGGGCCAACAATGCAAACGCGGCAATCATCTCGGCCCGGCGACCATGACGTTCCGCGGTCGCCGAGGCCGCGTGCAACAATTCACGTGCACCACCCAAATCGCCGAGGGCCACCGCCACTTCGGCACCGACCATTTGCCGCTCAATTTGGTCGAGCGCAGGATGCTGCGCCAACCGCGCGCTGAGTTCAAGTGCGTCGGCATGACGCCCGAGAAATCCGTAGGCTTTCGCCGTCGCGACTTCGGCCAACGCCGCAACCCTTACCCCCACGGTCGCCGCAACCACAGTTTCCAGCCGACCAATTGCGTCGTCGGCCCGCAACTCAAGCAAGTCCACATTGGCCATTACAATGTCGGCACGCATTGCCCACGCGAGGCAACCCAACCGTTGCGCTGCACTTTTCACCACGGTCGCAAGTTCACTCGCACTCACCGCATGACCGCGCGCGACTTCGAGCTCGGCCAAATTGAGTTCCGTTGCCAACGCCGCAACTTCATCGCCACGCATACGTTGGACTTGCATCAAACCGCGCAGGTCCGCCGCCGCACCGCGGTAGTCGCCGGTTGTCTGCGACACATGGGCGCGACTCGACCGTGCCCAATCGAGTGCTTCAACCGCCTCAACCCCAACGACCCAGGCATCAAGCTCGGCGGCCGCCGCCGCCGCTTCGCTAACTCGGCCTTCTTGCAGCAGGCAGGCGATGTAGTGCGCTGATAACCTCGCGAAAGCCACGCCATCGTGCGCCATGGGTTCGACTAAGCTGCTGCGGGCCGCCGCAAAATGTACACGCGCCGCAGTTGCGCCTTCGGTATGCCAGGCTCGCAGACCGAGGGCTTCTTCGTCCTGAGGATCGCCAACAACATCCCATCCAACCATGCGACGTAAGGCATTGGCCGCGTCGCGGGTCGCGACACCTGACGTGCCGAGCATCACCAGGCGTTTCGCCTCGTTGAAATTTCCGATTGCCACGGCCGCAGCTAGCGCGGCTGCGCTGGTACTGTCATCGCCACGGCGCCGTGCACGTTGCAGCAACGAACGAACATCGTGAATTCGGCGCGCTTGCAATGCGACCGCCAGCAACAACTCTTGCATCGCTGCGCAATCCATCGCCCCGGCCATGCTTAGCGACGCAATATTTAGTTGGGCTGTTAGTTCTGCCGCCGCTCCACGTTGAAAACGCAGCGTGCCGGCATGTGCAATCATGGCTCGATATAACGCCACATCGCCAGTGGCCCGCGCGTGCACAATCGCTTCGCGCGCAGCATCAATCGGCGCATAGCCATGTTGATCGGAGCCATGCCAAAGCGCTGCGGCCGCGCGCTCCATAACCACGTCAACATCCACGTTGTCCGCCGAACCAGCTAGCGTTACGGGTCGCCCGATTAGATCTTTGTCGCTACGCAGCAACTGTTGTTGCGCAACCAAATCATCGATGGCGCCAAATACCGCATTGGCCTGAGCATCGCCACCCAGCGTTGCGAGCAGCGCCGCGACGGCCGACGCAGGCACCGGAACTCGAAACACGCACACCGCAGCCAATACGCTGCGGCACAGCGTGGTATTTTCATTGCGTGGCACCCGCGCCGCGCCAAAATGCTGGGCGATCGCAGCCGGATTACCTCGAGTTGCTGACCACAATTCAGCGTCTGCGAATTCCACCTCAACCGGCCCGAACCGCGCGTCGAGTGCATCAAAAAGCTCACTTGCGCTTGCCGCATCCAGCCCAGCCAAATCCAACTCGCTGAGGTGGCCGGTGACCGTGCCTCCGTGCCCGGTTCGGTTGGTCACGATCAAGCGCCCCAACGATGTTGCGGAAGGCGCTAATTCACTCACGACGTGGGTCAGCGTCTCGGTGGTCAACTCGTGGGCTTGATCCAAAATGACCAAACTCGCCGATGATGCGATCGCCGCCGGCGCATTGCCCCAGCCGCACCGCAACACACGTTCGACCCGTGCCACCAACACTTCGGCGGTATCGCCCGGCAAGCACCGCACAGCCGCGGTGGTCACGGCTAGCTCGCGCGCAACTTCGGCAACCAAGCGTGACTTGCCGACGCCCGCCGGGCCTTTCACCACGACAACTGGCGTGACGGCGAGCTGTTGCCGCAGCAACGTTTGGTCGCGACTGCGACCGAACATGGGTACCCCCGGCGCAAGTGGGGCAGTAGCTCGCGACGGCACAGCCGAACGAAGTGGCGGTAACGTCGACGCCTTTTTGCTGCGAACTGCCATAGAGCGAAAGCTTACTCCGTGCCGGCCAAAGCACGCAACGCGTCAACCGTGTGCACGAAGTCGATGTTGATGTCGTCGCGCTGTTGTAAAAAACCAAGATCGCTCGCTTGGGCAGCGACCGCCGCATCAAGCGCACGATTATGTCCCGTTTTATAGGCACCCAACGTGATTAAATCGCGATGCTCCTCGTACAGCGCACAACGGGCTCGCAGCGCCCGTGCTGCAGCATTATGTGCAGGGCTCGCGACGATATGCATCACGCGCGAGTTGCTGCGCACAATGTCGATAGCCGGAAAATGACCGCGCTGGGCCAAGCCGCGATCTAAGATCAAATGACCGTCGAGTAAGCCACGCACTTCGTCGGCGATGGGCTCGTCTAAATCGTCGCCGGCAACCAGCACGGTATATACCGCCGTGATTGCGCCGCGGGCCGCCGTGCCAGCGCGTTCGACCAACCGCGGCAACAACCCAAACACACTAGGCGGGTAACCGTGACGCGCCACGGGTTCGCCGGCTGACAGGCCAACTTCGCGCTGGGCCCGGGCCACTCGAGTCAGCGAGTCCACCAGCAACAACACCGAGGCACCTTGGCAATCCCGAAACCATTCGGCGATCGCCGTCGCAGTTTGCACCGCACGCACGCGTTCAAGCGGTGAAGCATCTGACGTTGCGCACACGAACACGCTGCGACGTCGGCTCGCAGGCGTCACACCGTCGACGAAATCACGGACTTCCCGCCCGCGCTCACCGACCAAACAGCTCACAATGATATCGGCCTGAGCATGCTGGGCGATGCGCGCGAGCAGCGTTGATTTACCGACCCCGGCCGCGGCAAACAGCCCAAGGCGCTGGCCTCGCCCCAGCGTGACCGTACCGTCAATCGCGCGGATGCCCGTGGCAAATGGCTCGGTAATTGGCGTTCGCGACAACGCCGATGGCGCGGGCCGAACCACTGGCCAGGCTTCGCCAAGCAGCGCCGGACCGTCATCGATCGGCCGCCCAACACCGTCGAGCACGCGGCCCAACAACGCGGGGCCAACCGTGATTGTCGGCACGTCGAAACTTCGCCAAATTCGCGATTGCGAACTGAGGCCCGTTGTTTCACCTAGCGGTAACATCACCGCTTGATCATCGACGAAACCGACAACCTGGGCAGTCATCGGCGCGGCACTGCCACGCTCGACCCAGACCTGTTCACCGAGGCTAACACCCGGACACGTGGCGCGCATGGTGACCCCAATGACCGACGAAACCACACCATCGGCGGGCCGGGCCGCATCGGCCGCTGCGGCCGCAACGCCATGTGCCGTCGACGCGAGAGGTGAGGACGGCGGTTCATTATCTCGCGTGTCGCGCCGCAACACCGCAGCATGTAACGCTGCATCGACCAGAATTTGCTCCGCTTTGCGTTGGGCCTGGGCAACTACCGCGTCGGCTTCGCGCCGCGCCGATGCCAGCACGGCTTGCGCCTCAAGCTGCGCGTCGAAGCGAGCACCGTCGATGATTCGTCCGGTTGTCATGCATCGTACGATATCATGCGGCCGCAGCCATCACGATCGACCATGGTAAGCAATCGAGGTCGGCGGCCGCGGCCCCTCGGTCGAGCACGGGCCCAGGCCCGGCCCAGATTTGTTGCCCGATCACGCGTGGCAATTTGACAGCAAGCTGCTGCGGATCAATCGCCGCAACTGTTGCAAGCATCTGGACGCCCACCATCGGTAACAACAACGGCGAAGCCATGCCACCCGTAGTTACGTGTTGCGCAGCAGTAAGCCAAGCCACGATGCGACGGCGCAGACCACCAGGCCAAGGTTGGGGCTGGGCCAATCGCGCCAATGCGGCCTGGAGCAGCGGCTGATTTGCTGCCAACACCGACGCATCGCAGGCGCGTAGCGCGGGCGCGCCCAACGCATGCACGACACCGTCGGCCCCAACCGCCGAAACCAACCGCAGCAGCCTCGGCCCAGCCAGCGCCACCACATCCGGAGGTGTGCGCAGCGGTGCGCTATCTGCGAGCAGTGGCGGCAAACCCGGCATCCCGGCACAGAACCAACGGGCCAACCACACGGCGGCTGGCGTCAACGATCCACTTGCGAGTGCGGCGCGAGTTGCGTTTGGTGCGTCGGCCAAGGCAGCTTCAATCCAGTCGCGATGAAGATAGCGCAGGCCAGGCGCGACGGGCGTACGCACCGCCGCAATCCATGTCGCTTCCAAAGTAGCGCGCGCACTACGTGGCAAGCCCATCAGTTGCGCAACGTGTTGCAACACCTGCGCCCGTAACGGTTGCTCCAAATACTGCATCGCTGCGGCGCCAACTTCTCGGCGCAGCGCGACCAGGGCAAGCGTGCGACTTACCACACTCGGGTCGGGGCCGAGCGCGTTGGGTGGCGCGTGCGTCAAGTCGCCACCCACCACTGCCATGTCATTCACGTTTCGGTCACTAACCAGCATCGCTTTGACAAAGCGGCAAAGCCGCTGGTTAGCCTCGATTGTACACGGGACTTGCCCGTCCCTTCTGCGCCACATTCAACTGGCAAGTCCCCGGCATTCAACCCTCCACGCGTGTATGAGCCCGATTTTCTTGGATCATTCATTGGCGTCCAGCCGACCGCAACATCAACCGTGGCCAGTTTCAGCTCTGCGACGACGACGTTGCGGTTTGAGTTTGTAACGCAAAATTTTGCCGCCTGGTCCGCGCGGTAACGCGTCGACAAAATCGATCCAGCGCGGATACTTGTAGGGTGCCAACACCGTCTTGACATATTCTTGCAGCTCGGCTTCGAGGGCTGGACCTCCTTGTCGACCGACGTTGGTCACCACAAACGCCAGTGGCTTGATCAGCCCTTCTTCGTCTTCGGCACCAATCACCGCGCATTCCCATACCGCGTCATGGGCGGTAAGCGCACGCTCAACTTCGACCGGCGAAACCCATTTACCGCCAACTTTGAACAAATCATCGACGCGCCCGCAATGATGATACTCACCGTTGCTATCGACCAAAAAACGATCATGGGTAGTGAACCATCCATCAGCGCCAATGTCGCCGTTGGTGAGCGTAGCTGGCCAATAACCAGCAAACATCGAACCGGCCGCAAGTTGCAGCGTGCCAATTTCGTTGGGTTCTACTTGCTCCCCATCGTCGTCGATTACCCGCGCGTTGACGCCTGGCAATGGCTGGCCACAAACCCCGGCACGGTTACCGCGATCATCACTGCGTCCGGCCAACACAAACTGAAACAGTTCGGTTAACCCGTAGCCAACCACCACTTCGGTGCCAAGCACCGTACGTATTTTTGGAATCAGATGCTCCGGCATGCCCTCGGCGCCAGCTACCGCCAAGCGTAAATTCGCTAAAGGCTTGGGTCCCGCAAGGGCCCTATCAAATGTTAGTTGGCTGTAAATCGACGGTGTCGCGAACAGCACGGTCGGCTTCATTTCACTGATGTGGCGAAATAACGCTTCCGATTTCGGTTGGTCCGGGAACAGGATGGCTTGGGCGCCGGCGAGCAACGGGAACAACAGACCGGAACCTAGGCCGTAGGCGGTGGTGAGCCGCCCCACCGACAACACACAATCCGATTCGGCCAACCCAAACAACCCACGCGCACACGACTCGAAAGCCGCTATCACCGTAGCTTTGCTGTGTGGCACCGCGCGTAAATCCTCGGCGGCAAAACCAGCGGAGTACAACAACATCGCCGGATCGGTCGGCGCACAAGGCACCGCCGCGCCGTTAGCGTTGGCCCGCGCCACCGCCGAGAAAAAGTCGCGTTCACCGCGTTCGCTGGCAGGTTGGTCGCCCAAGCCCACGCACAAAATTTCGCGCAGCGTCGGAAGTTCGACCCGCACTTCGTCAATCAGCGGCTCAAGCCTGGCTTCGACAATCGCAACCGCTGCGCCGCAATGCACCAAGTAGCGTTTTACATCCGCCGCGGTCATAAGTTCAGACAACGGCACCGCCACGCCGCCAGCGTGCATGATGCCTAAGATCGACGCTGCGGTTTCCATGGTGTCGCGCATGAAAAGCGCGACGCGCTCGCCCCGGGATAACCCTAGGCCGCGCAAAACATCGGAAATGCGCCCAACCAAGCTGCTTACCTCAGCGTAGGTAAGTTGCCGCTCGCCTTGGCGCAGTGCAACTCGCTCGGCCATGCCAGGGGCAACAAAACGTTCAAGCATCCAGCCAGCAAGGTTCCCGCTCACGGTCATAACTTCCATAATTATGACGCATCTTGATGCGTAACCACAATTCCCCGGCCCGGAATCACACCGGCGCCCCGCTTTTCAACCATACGGCCGGCGTGGTACGCGGTTGGCATGCGAATTGTCGCCGGGCGATTTGGTGGTCGCGTCTTGCGTGCCCCCCCAGGAATGACCACCCGGCCGACCTCGGAGCGCGTGCGCCAAGCGATTTTCAACGTCTTGGGCGATCCACCAGAGAACTGTCATATTCTCGACCTATTTGCAGGCTCAGGCGCCATGGGGATCGAAGCGTTGTCGCGCGGCGCCGTGCACGCCACCTTTGTCGACAGCGGACGCCAGGCATTACAAGCGCTGCGCAACAATCTCGACACGCTGCAAGTCGCCGCCAACCAGGTCACCATCAAGCCGCTTGACGCTGTGCGCGCGGTCACGGAACGCCCGACCGTGCCGTGGCGCTGGGTGTTCATTGATCCGCCGTATCGCACCGACTTAGCAACCCAGACGGCATCGGCGCTACCTGCGACAAGTTTAACGCCCGACGCTACCGTGATTATCGAACACGACCGACGCAATGAACCCACCGCAACGCTCGGTGCGCTCACACTAGCCGACCAACGTCGTTACGGTGATACCGTGGTGTCGTACTACCGAGTCAAGGAGGGTGCATGAGCGCAGCGAAATCTAAGGTGACGAGTCCGCGGGCAAAAAAACCAAACGTCACGGCTACACCGCGGCATAAAAAAAACGCGACCACTACGACTGCGTCGTCTGCGTCATCTGCGTCCATGGTGCCGGTTACCCGCGCGGCATCCGTGGCCGTGTACCCCGGC
>JAGPDK010000243.1 GCA_018057605.1 Kofleriaceae bacterium
GCGCAAGTTGTGTTTGTTGATATTGAAGGCTACATTGCGAGCGACAACTATGTGCATGTTGCACCAGGCGTGCCCGTCGAGGTTTGGCTCACGGCTAAGGGCGGCGCGACGGCGGATACCCAGCCGAATGGGCCCATTCGTGGCGGCGTAACCGCGCTTAACAGCTACGCCACCAGCAAAATTACCATGCTGATCGATCCAGAAATTGGTCCTGGAATGGGCCCAGCCATTGGCTCAAGAACTGGCCATTCGTAATGCCACGATCCCAGCCCGCGCCGCCACAACCAGTGCAGTTTGGATTTGATTCATCCGGCACGCCTACGCTAATGGGTTGGCTGCATGGGGTTCCGGCAATGGTAGCCCCGCGCGTCGCCGCAGTGATTTGCCCACCATTTGGCTATGAAGCGATTTGTGCGCGACGATCACTAACTGCGTTAGCAGCGGCGTTGGCTGGGGTTGGTGTGCCGACGCTGCGTTTTGATTATCATGGTACCGGCGATTCGGCGGGCGATGACCTTGATCCAAATCGAGTTGCGGCGTGGCAGGCCAGCGTCGATGCGGCGATTGCACAGGTTCGAACAATAGCCGGTATCGCTACCGTGGTGGTCGTTGGGTTACGGTTAGGCGCGTTGCTAGCAGCGACGGTCGCTGCAACTCGGCAAGACGTAGCGGCGGTGGTTGCAATCGCACCGGTGGTGCAGGGCAAAGCCTATGTGCGCGAGTTGCGTGCGCTGCAGATGGCACTGGGACTAGCGCAACCTCCCGCTGACCTAGCTTGGACGCCGCCAGCGCGCGAAGCGGTTGGTTTTGCGCTGACCGAAGCTACCGTGAACGACCTAGCTGCGTTGACCCTGCCGACTGCGCAAGCGGTGGCACCACATGTGTTGCTCGTTGATCGAAGTGATATGTCGATCGGTCCAGCATGGCCAGCAGCGCAACGTAGCAAGGACGTTGATATGGTCGTACACACATTCAGCGGCTACGCTGCAATGATGTTGGATCCGCATAAAGTGCAGGTGCCCACCGCGATGATCGACGGGGTGGTCGGCTGGCTGGCGCAGGTGACGGCCGATGGGGTGGCAGCGTTGGACCAGGCGGAAGCGTCCGTGGCATCGCCGTGGTTAGTGGCTAGCGCGGTGCGTGAAACGCCGCGGTTTGTCCCGGGCGCCACCTCGATGTTTGGGGTTAAGACCGAGCCGTTGCAAGCGTCTGGCCCGGGCGTTCGCGGCGTTCCCGGGGCGCAACATGCGGTGTTGATGCTCAATGCCGGCGCGGTGCACCATATTGGCCCTAATCGACTATATGTTGCGTTAGCGCGGCGACTCGCGGCCCAAGGCATTGCAAGTTTGCGTATTGATATCGCAGGGCTAGGCGACAGCCGGGCGGCATCGGCCGATCGAGAAAATATTGTTTATCCACCCGGCGCCGTTGACGATGTGCAACGCGCCGTCGCTTGGTTACGGCAAGAACACCAAGAGGTTTCGGTGCTCGGCTTATGTGCGGGCGGCTATCATGGCCTTAAAGCTGCGGTTGCAGGCGCTGCCATCCGCCGTGCCGTTATCATCAATCCACTTACCTATTTTTGGTCAGAAGGCATGTCGTTGGACGTACCGGCGGCAGCGGTGGTAGGCCAGGCGCGGGACTATCAAGCGTCGATGTGGTCGCTGGAAAAATGGCGAAAGCTGTTGCGTGGTGAAGTTGACGTTAGCCACGTGGCGCGGATTATGTCGCAGCGTTTGCTCCAGCGTGCGCAACATACGGGGCGTGATCTGGTGCGACGCGTCGGCGTTCGCTGGGGTGATGATCTTGGGTTTGAAATCGCAGCGCTTGGCAAACGCGGCATCGCATTGAATTTTGTGTTTGCCAAAAGTGATCCAGGCTTGGCAATGCTGCACGAGCAAGCCGGTCGGGCGGTGCGCCAAGCGGTGCGCGATGGTGCGGTAACGATTGATGTGATCAGTGGAGCGGATCACACGTTTACCGCATGTTGGACTCACGACGTACTGCTGACCACGTTGATGCAGCGGCTGATGGCAACTGTGCCGGCACACGGCGCAGTATGACGCGCATTGAAACTGTGCGCACGATCGCTGGTTTAACCACGACGGTCGTTGGCTCCGCGCGTGATCCCATGGCTATCGTTTTTCTTCATGGATTTTCGATGCAAGCGTCTGACTTTGCGCCGTTCGCGCATTCGCTAGGTGTCGCTGCGCAATTTTGGTTTCCCGACGGACTGGTGGCAGGTGGGTTGGGTGGCCGCGCGTGGTGGGATCTTAATCTTGGCCAGCGGACGATCGCGCTTGCCCATGGGCCGCGCGATCTATACCAGGAGGTGCCCGATGGTCGGGCTGCTGCGCGCGCGGCGCTAGCGCAATTCCTCGACGAGATTTCTATCGAAATTGGGACTAGACCGTTAGTTATCATCGGTTTTTCGCAAGGTGGGATGTTGGCCTTCGATCATGTGTTGCATGCGGCACAACGACCCGCCGCCTTGGTGCTGTTGTCATCGTCGCGCATTGCGTGGCCACAATGGCAACCGTTGCTGGGCGCGGTGCAAGGCTTACCTATGTTTGTAAGTCATGGCCGCACCGATGACGATTTGGCTTTTTCGGCGGGGGAAGCAATTCGTGATGCCGCGATGCTTGGTGGCGCTAAGGTTACCTGGCTACCTTTCGACGGTGGCCACGGCGTACCGATGATTGTGTGGCGGGGTTTGCGCAAGTTTTTACACGGCTTGCTGGCGTAGCCGGCGCGGCGCAACTGCGGTGCGAAAAAAATGTGCAACCATGCAGTAACGGTGCAAGCCCTGATCACTCGTACTTAGGGGCGCAACAGTGTTTCCATTTACGCATGGATCCACAAATACACAGGTCGTTGCGGCCCGGTATGGTGACGCGGATCCGCGCCAGCTCACGTGGCGCCGGATAATCAAATGTCCGCAATTCCCGCCCGCGTTGTTCTGCCGCTGCAAACGCTGCGGCCATTTCATCGAGGCGCTCGGGCGTGAACCAGTCGCGGGCTTTTTCTTCGAGCACCCGAGCTTGCGCATAATACCGTCGCGGCTGCGATTCGGAGTCAAGATGCAACACGCGCCGATAGCCCGGTGGCACATCGACCATGGATAGCCCGCCGGAAAATCCATAGGTGCCAACGTCGCGCGCCGGGCTGAGCGTCCATTCGATGCCAAACAGCCGATAGCCAACTGCGGCCATGCCCGCCCACGCGCGCGCTTCTTGCCAGTTGAATTCGGCTAAATAGTTAGCTTCCTCCGCGACCGGTATCGTATCAGGCACGCCATAGGGCACGCCGAATGGCACACCGTAGTTGCCACGGCTGGTGTCGCCAACCAGGGCATGAATGGTTTCGTGCACGCAGTAACCTAATAGCCGACTGTGGATGCAACCGGTGTCGCGTACCGCTACCCATCGAATATCGTTGTTGTTGATCTTCTGTTGAATTCGCCACAAGGTTGGCGCTGCTAAATCCCACACCACTTCATAGCCCCAACCGCGCATCGCGTCTTCGAATCGAAACAACGCCGCAATACCAGCGGCGCGCTCGTCGAGGGAAAGCCGTTCGTGGCAACGACACACACAAGGGAAAGGCGAGCGAACCGCATCAACAACCGTGGCCGGCATGGGGTTAGCGTAGCAGAAAGGCGCGCGCGCTGGCGCGATTTGCTTACACGTCTTCGTCGTGCAATTGCGCGCTGGTTAGGCCGAACCGCCGCTCGCGGGATGCGTAGGTTTCTAAACATTGGTACAAATGTTGGCGACGAAAATCAGGCCACGCGACATCGACGAACATCAGCTCGGCGTAGGCAATTTCCCAAAGCAAAAAGTTTGAAACTCGTTGCTCGCCCGAGGTGCGAATGACTAAATCTAGAGGCGGTAAATCGGCCGTCGGCAGGTAACTGCCAAAGCGTAGCGCGGTGAGCTCGTCAGCACGCAGTTTGCCGGCCACGACATCCGCGGCGGCTGCCGCAACGGCGCTAGCGATCGACTCGCGGCCGCCGTACGATAGTGCGAGCGTCAGCGTCATTTTGCGATGGTGCGCCGACGCTGCGCACAATTCATCGAGCGGAGCTTTGACCCAGGCTGGCAATTTTTCGGCGTCGCCGATCGCATTGAGCCGAATTTCATTGTCGAGAATTTCGTTGCGTTCGCTGAGTAAAAATTCGCGCAACAAATCCATCAAACCGGACACTTCGTCGACGGGCCGCGACCAGTTTTGCGACGAAAACGCGTACAGGGTGATCGCTTCAAGCCCCAATTGCCGGGCAGCTCGGACAATATCGCGCACACTTTGGGAGCCGACGCGGTGGCCTTCAAGGCGGGGTAGGCCACGGGCTTGGGCCCAGCGTCCATTGCCATCCATGATGATGCCAACGTGCCGAGGTAGCTTACGTTCCGGTGTGCCCGACATGCGCCACGCGTTTACCATGGCGTTGGCTATGCACACAACAGCTGGCTGGATTCACGCCGGCTGAGCACCGCGCGGGCGCCTGCGGTCCAGCGCTGCCAGCGATTAAAAACGGGCCTGAATTCCGAGCGAAAAATCGATCAGTTCGAAGGAGAAATCGACGTTGGCAAAGGGTTGTTGGCGTTTGGTCCACGCGTACGAATAGCCAACGCTGCCGACCGCTGCGAGATTGCGACGCAGCACATACTCCGCGCCGACTTCAAGGTGAAACCCAAAGCCCGACTCGGTGCTTAGCGGCCCGGCCAGTGGGGTCGAAAAGTGTTTGCCAACCATGCCGCTGGCCACCATACGAATTGCGGAAGTGCTGGGCAGTGTGTAGCGCACGCCAGCATCAAGCGTGCTCGCGCGGCGATCAACCGCTGTGCCCGCAGCTTGTTGCGAAGGCGTGTTGTTGACGGCATAACGCGCAATGAATGAAAATCGATCCACCATGTTGACTGCGCCAGTGATAAACAATCCTGGACCGGTTTTATTTTCGAAAGCATGATCGCCGATTGGCACACCAAGCATTGGGCCAACCGCAACGGTAAATGTTGGTTCGGGTTGGACCGTTGGGGTAGCCATTGTACCGGTATAGGTTTCGGCGTGTCCTAATGACGTTGCTGCTGCGAGCAAAAAACCGACGGTGATTGCAGTTGGAATCGAAATAGTTCGCACAGCTTGCATAGCGGCACCGTGGCACTTTCGCCCAGTTGCAGCAAGCCTTAGTGGTTGCAGCGGTACCAACATTCTATGACAAGTGTCAGAATTGCAGTTGCAAAAAAGCGGTGGCGTCGAAGATTTGCAATGCCCCGATATCTTGTTGTTCGTTGAGCAGCCCGAGTAAATAGCCGGCGCTCGTGCCCAACGCCAAATAGCGATGTACTTTGAACGTGGCGCCGATGCCAATTCGGCCGTTCGGGCCGTGTAAGATCGGCCCAATGGGTTGGCTGGCTGGGCGCCGAAGCGCCGAATAGCCAAGCATGGCCTCGGTGAAAAATAGCACGGTGTTGTGGGTGCTACTGTAGTTGTCGTTGCGCACGTAGTAGCGCAAGCCTGCGCTCCAGTTGTTGGCAACATAACTGGGGTTCACATCGACCTTGTTATAGGACGGCAGATCTTCGTACGCGTAGCGGCCCACGCCATAGACCCGGCCCCACGCTTTAACGCCGACGCTGCCAGCAATGCCCAGCGATGATTTGTTGGCAAATGAGTAATAGCCAAATAAGTAGCCCATGGTTGGGCCCGCAGCGACCACGACTCGAGGTAGGTCGACATCTTCATCGGCCAAGGCACGCGCCGGTTGCTGGATCGCGAGGCCAGCTACGACACCGCACATTGCTAACGCCAAAACGTTGCGCCACCGACCGACCCCAAATTGCATGCAGCATACTACGCGGTCGGCGCAACAGCGCAAGTGATCGGCAGGTCGGGTATAGTGTGGCGTGGCCAAAACTCCGCTACTTCGTGATGTCACACGGCTTCGAGTTGTGCACCGCCAACGCGTCACGCGCCAAGGCGATGCAGAGCTGGCGCCGTTGTTTGTTGCTGGCAATATTGCGCCGGAGATTCTCGGTGCAGCCGCGAGCGGCTGGCAGGCCTTGTTGGCTACTGAATACGAGTCGATCGTAATTGCGGCGTGGATGACCTCGGCGCTCACGCGTATCGGTGCGCCGCTAGATTTTATCGGTTCGTTTGGCCGCGTCGTCGAAGATGAGATACGCCACGTTGACCTATGTGCGCAGATGGTCGAAACGTTCGGCGGTGTGCCAACGATTCCTACCGCGTTGCCACCGCCGTTTCCGACCGGTGCTGCTACCGAACGTGCTGCCCAATTTGAAATTATTAGTGGCATGGTTAGTTTTTTTTGCGTGTTTGAACACCTGTCGGGCTTGGTGTTTGCGCAGGCCATTGAGGCCGCAACCGATGACAAAGCAAAGTGGGCGCTGGGCGAGATCTTTCGCGACGAAGCGTTTCACGGTGCGTTTGGGTTCGAGACAGCAAAATATTACGTACCCAACTGGACTCATGACGAGCGCGCCGCGTTGGCGGTGCGTGTGGTCGACGACATTAAGCGGTTTGAGCGGCGGTTACATGGTGCGTTGCCGATCGACGAAGATCTGATGTCGCCCCAGCTTGCGGCACTGCAAGGGCTGGGCTTGTTGTCGCCAGCACCACTGTTGGCAACGTTTTACGGTGGCGTGCAAACTGAGCTGCTACCGCGGCTGCGCGAGATCGGGATTGATGTGGCGTATGGTCAAGGTCGGCCGCGCGGCGAAGGCGGCGCGGGCGGCAGCCCGGCATCGTCTGAAACCAAGATTTGACCCTGTCGCGCTCCCAAAAAACAGCTAGCGCAGGCTGCAAAAAATTCGCGCGAGTAACGTGCGGTGGGATGAATGCCGGCGACTTGTCGTCGGCAGAAGGGACGGGAAAGTCCCTTTTTAATAGAACTTTGGCGCTGGCGTTGCGCTCGGGCACCTGATCCCTTAGGCTAAAGCTACGCCATGGGCATTTTTTCCAGACTCGGGACACTGATCAAGTCGAACCTCAACGACCTCATCACGAAAGCCGAGGATCCCGAAAAGATGCTCGAGCAGGTGCTGCTGGAAATGCAGCAGCAGTTGGCCGAAGCCAAAAAGGCCGTCGCGATGGCGATCGCCGACGAAAAGAAGCTGCAAAAGCAACTTAGCGTTGAGTCTGATAAAGCCAAAGAATGGGAACGCAAAGCCATGATCGCGGTGCGCGGCGGCGATGACGGCTTGGCTCGACAGGCACTTGCGCGCAAGCAAGAGCACGAAAATATCTCGGGTCAGTTTCAAACCCAGTGGGCCCAGCAAAAAGCTGCGGTCGACAAACTTAAAGATGCGCTACGGTTGCTCAGCAACAAAATCGAAGAAGCCAAGCGCAAGAAAAACTTGCTGGTCGCTCGGAAAAAACGCGCCGAAGCACAAGCCCAAATCGCTAACACCATGCAAGGCCTGGGCGATACCAGTGCGTTTGACACGTTTGACCGCATGTCGGAACGCATCCAGTTGATGGAAGCCGAAGCCGAAGCCGGCGCCGAACTCGCGGGCGAGCTGTCGGGCGGTGACTTGGAATCCAAGTTTGCTGCACTCGAAGCGGGTGGTGTCGGTGCTGAAGAAGATGCCTTGGCCGAACTGAAAGCCAAAATGGGCTTGTCACTTGGTGCCGCTAAAGAAGCCAAGCAACTCAACGCTGGCGAAGTTGTAGCAAAAGCTGACGCTGGTAATTCAGGTGGCTCTGCGGCTTCGGGCGCAACCCAAAAGCCAGCCACCGAATCGCCGATCGTTACGCCAGGCGGCCTGACTGCCGAAGACCTCAAAGAACTCGAAGATCTCGACCTCGCCGATCTCGATATCAAGAAGTAGCGTTGCGTCGGTGGCGTAAGAACAACCCCACGAAACTCTCCACAATCTTGGTTTCTTACTCGGGTCTCGGACCCCGGACCTCGGGTCTCGGACTCCGAGCCCTACCGACCGCGCAACAAAGCCGTGGTCATCGCCGCGACTCGTCCTGCGATGGCACTGGCCGCGCGATCGTTGACACCATCGAAGCCACTGCAACGCGCGATGTCGAGCACCGCTTTGACTTCAAACGCGGAGGCATGGGTGATGGTGTAAAAGCGACGGCGAGACGGAGAGCCGGGAAAATATGCGGAGCCCTTTGATGTTCATTGGGGCGTTCATGCTGTGAACGCATTGCAGGCGACCCATGCTGCCTCGGCTACGTTGCGGTGAGGCGTGGGACGCATGAGTTTGGTGATTCGAGAACCGAGCGCCGAGATTCGAGCGCCGAGTAAGCGATGTAGGGTTGGCGACGGCCAAAGCCAAGAAAC
>JAGPDK010000244.1 GCA_018057605.1 Kofleriaceae bacterium
CCTCAACGTTGAGCGTATGCGCTTGCTGGGCGCGACGGTGCATTCGGTAACGTCCGGAACCCGGACACTAAAAGATGCGATGAACGAAGCGTTGCGCGATTGGGTGACCAACGTGCGCGATACGTTTTATTTGATCGGCTCGGTTGCCGGGCCGCATCCGTATCCGTGGATGGTGCGCGATCTGCAAAGCGTCATCGGGCGCGAAGCCCGGCAACAAATTCAAGCCAAAACCGGCCGGTTGCCTGACGCGCTGCTGGCGTGTGTCGGCGGCGGCTCGAATGCGGCTGGCCTGTTTGCGCCATTCGTCAACGACGCTGCGGTCGCGATGTTTGGCGTGGAAGCTGCTGGCGATGGCGTGGCTACCGGTCGACACGCTGCCACCATCACGGCCGGCGTGGTCGGCGTGTTGCATGGTTCGCGCAGTTTTGTGCTGGCGCATACCCAAGGTGATGCAGTCGGTCAAATTGCCCATGCGCACTCGATCAGCGCTGGTTTGGATTATCCGGGCGTCGGGCCTGAACACGCGCATTGGCATGTAAGCGGCCGCGTCACCTATGTTGCTCGTACCGATGGTGAAGCGTTAGCAGCGCTCGAACAATTGGCCCGCAGCGAGGGCATTTTGTGCGCGCTGGAAACCGCCCACGCCGTAGCAGCCCTTGACGAAGTGGTGCAGCGCATGACCGCGTTGGGCCGACCTAACCCGATCATCATCGTGAATCTTTCGGGGCGAGGCGACAAAGATATGACAACGGTAGCCAAAGCTCGAGGTGGCAAATGAGCGCCGTTACTGGGGGGCGCGTGGTGCGTGCGATGGCTGCGGCCGCTGCACAACATCGCGCTGCGCTGATCGCGTATGTGACGTTTGGCGATCCGACGCCGGCGCTTACCCTCGACATTGTGTTGGCTGCGGTCGCCGCCGGTGCCGATATTATTGAACTAGGTGTGCCGTTTTCAGATCCGAGCGCCGATGGCCCATCGATTCAGCGGGCGATGGAGCGTGCGCTTGCGGGTGGTGCCGGTTTACCGTCGGCGATGGCAATGGTGGCGCAATTGCGCGCGCGTGGCTGCGATGTGCCGGTGGTGTTGTTTGGTTATTACAATCCGATTGTGGTGTATGGCGTTGAGCGTTTCGCTGCCGAGGCCAGCCGGGTCGGGATTGATGCCGTGCTTACCGTCGATCTGCCGGTGAATGAGCTAGCGGAATTAGCAACACCGTTGGCCGCGCATCAGATCGCCGTAGTGCCGTTGCTTGCGCCGACTTCAACTCCGGTGCGCTTCGCCAAAGCCGCCGCGTTCGCGCCGCCGTTTATTTATTACATTTCAATGACCGGCGTTACCGGTGGCGCGGTTGCCAGCGGCGATGCGCAAGCCGAACGAATCTCCAACACCAGCGCGATCCGGGCTGCAACCGGTGTGCCTGTCGCGGTTGGCTTTGGCATTCGCACGCCGGCCGATGCCGCTGCAGTGGCGCAGTATGCCGACGGTGTGATTGTTGGAACGGCAATTGTCGACGCCATCGCGGCTGGCCCGACGGCAACGGCCGCAGCTCGGGTCGGTACATATATCGCAACGTTGCGTGCGGCGGTCGCACGGTAGCATCGGCAACGGGCGTATCGCTTGCCGTCACGCACCGTTACGGTGGCACGGGGCCCGCGGTTAGCGGTTGCGATGCTGATTGCCCCACTATCGTCGTGGTTTGCGCACACGCCGAAGCGTGCCAATACGCTTCAAGCGCAGCCACCCGGTTAGCGGTTGAGCCTTCACGGTGCAAGCCGACCGCACGCGCATAGGCCACCTTGCATGCTGTTGCAATTGTGCCGGTCACGCGCAATCCGATGGCCACGTTGCGCCGTGCCACCAGCTGCGCGTGTTGCACTGCGAAATCGAGGCTGTCATCGTGATCGACGCGCTCGACGGTGCCGTCGTTAGCCCAATGCACGCCAAGGGCTAACAAGGCGTACAGGGTCGCACTATTGCTCGCTGCGAGTTGACTGGCAGCAAAGCTCAGCATCGGGTTGTCGTCGCGTATGGGCGCGAGGCCTGGGGTCGCATCCAAGCGCACGAGTACATCGGTTGCGAGTACCGACGGTTCATCTGCGATAGCGACGAGCAACGATGGTGCAAGTTCGCGCCGGGTCGCCGCAGCGGTTGCTGCATACCCAAGGGTCCAACGGGGCAGGGTTGCGTTCATGTTCCGCGTGAGCTCGGCCGCGCGTGGGTTCGCACCCGCTGGGCTGTGCAGGGTCGACAGGGTTCGGGCTTGTTCGGCCAGCCCGCTGGCGCGCGCTTCGGCGAGCAGCGCTGGTAACACGGCGGCGATCACGGCATCGTCGAAGCTTGGCGAGCCGGGCTCGGGTGGCCGCGGCCCACTGTTGAGATTGAGCAAGCTGCGTTGTGCTGCATCGCTACGCACAATCGCGTCGGTTTGCGCGTTCCAGGCGGTGAGCGCAAGCCCAGAAGCTGCATGAAAACTGACGGTACCATCCAGGGTTCGGGGCAACGGCGTTGGCCGCGTTAGCTCGAACAGCACGGCCCGGCTGTCGGTCGCGGTTCGTCGGTGTTGGCGCAACACATCGGTCGCCGCTGCAACATCGCCGGCGCGCATGTGTTGCAGCACACGGTAGCTTTCGGCAACGGACTCGGCGTGCCACGCAGTCTGCATCATGAGTTGCAGGGCGGCCGCAAGCTGCGCTTGTTGCGCGAGTTGCGTAGTTTGGCGTAGCAGGACCTGGGTTTGTGCTGCGCTTCGCAGCAACTGCGTCGGCAACCGGCCAGCGGCCATGAGTTCAATCACGTTGGGCCACACCGCTAGCGTGCGTTTTTGCCAGGTGTTGTAGTCGGTGCGCAGCCCTGCGACGGCTGCACCAGCTAACGCCAACGCCGCGTCGCCGATCGGCACAGGTACGGTGAGGGTCGCGCCCGTGAGCAGACGATAGCCGTCGTACACATCGGCGATCGCAACCATGCGGGGTTTGGCGGCATGCGCGTCGGCCAACGCTGCCAGCTTGGCCACGGTTTTCGCTGGCGTGCTTCCCGGATAGCCCAGCTGGGTTTTGCCTTGGGCTAACGCTGCTGCACATTCACCGACAATATCCGCACTAGGTCCCAGCGTACCGTCGGGCAACAGCACGCCAAGCAAGGCCGCGTCAGCACGCAGCGCAACCCGTTTCATGCTGGCGACAAAGCCCACCGTCATGGCACCCGAGGCTGCAAACGCGTCAAACTGGGTTGAAGCATTGGCGGTAAATCGGAAATCGAGCAACGGCTGGCGCTGCAGCATCGCCGCGGCATTGGCCGCAAGCCAGACCCCAACGTTATGTTCGTTGCTGGTCGTCACCGCGATGACGTCGTCGGTTTTGGCCAAGGTCGACAGCGTAATTGTCGGCCACCCCAGGCTTACGCTTTGCTCGACGACGATCGGCGCGACCAAGGTTGGCTTGCGCACGATCGCTGGCCCGCTGCAACCCGCGACCAGCAGCGCCGTGCTCAAGGCTTGGGTCCATGACGCCATCGCGCGCGACCATAGCGTAGTTTGCTGCGGTCGCGTCATCGTGAGCGCGGATGAGCGCGACGATATTGTTCGATGACGTGGGCGTGGCTCACGTGGGTATAGATCTGGGTGGTCGCGATATCGGCATGGCCCAACATCGCTTGCACAGCGCGTAGATCGGCGCCGCGCTCGACCAAGTGGGTGGCAAACGAGTGCCGCAACTTGTGTGGCGAAAATTCGCCGGCAGGCAAGCGCACATCGGCGACCCTTGCGTAGTTGCGTAAGATTTTCCAAAACGATTGCCGAGTCATCGGGCCGCCGCGTTCGGTGATAAACAACGCGCGTTGGTTGGGATCGCGAACCCAGGCCGGGCGCACCTCAGTGAGATACTGAGTGATGCTTTGGCTGGCTGCTTGGCCCAACGGAATCATCCGGGTCTTTTGGCCTTTGCCGGTGACGCGGACATGCCCGGCGTTGAGGTTTACATCGGCCATCGGTACGCCAACCAACTCAGACACCCGCAACCCCGAGGCGTAGGCCAATTCCAACATGGCGGTATCGCGGATGCCATGCGGCGTTGCCGGCGGAGTCGCAAGCAAGCGTTCAATCGCGGCTTCCCCTGCGACACCTGGCAAGCGCCGCGGCGATTTGGGCGCATCAATAAGTTCCGTTGGGTCAGCATCGAGCCAGCGCTCACCCACCACATGGCGAAACAGGCCGCGAAATGCAACCAGCGCTCGAGCGCGTGACCGTGCAGCTAAGCCGGCCAGCGCCAATTCCATCAGGTGGTCGGCGATGTCGAGCCCGGTGACATCGTCAACGTCACTGCGACCGCGCGCGCCCAAAAAGCCCGCTAGTTTGGCGAGGTCACGGCTGTAGGCCTCCAACGTATGCACCGAGAGCCCACGGTCCACTTTGCAATGGTCGAGGAATTGGTCAATTGCGTCATCAATGGCTAGCCGGCGCGCCATAGCCCCATTGTTGGCGGCTTCGCGGTTCGGGGCAAGTTTTGGCTGGTCCGGCACGGATGCCGCTTGCGCGATGGCGCGACGCTGGGCATAGTGCGGCCGCCGCTATGAACCTGACCCCTGAGCAGATCCGCAACATCATCGTGTATATGGTGACGCTTATCTTGTCGGTGGCGGTACACGAGTGGGGCCATGCGTTTATGGCCGACAAATTGGGTGACAACACGCCGCGCAGCGAAGGCCGGGTCACATTTAATCCGCTCGCGCATGCTGATCCCATCGGCACATTTTTGTTGCCTCTGATTACCGCAGTGTATTCTGCTGCTTCAGGTGGCGGCGGCGGCTTCGGCTGGGGTAAGCCGGTGATGACGCGGCCCAGCAATTTCACGCGGCGATTTACCATGCCAACTGGGATGGCGATGGTGGCGGTCGCTGGACCGCTGATGAATATCGCGTTAGCGCTGGTGGTGGCGATCGTTCACAACATCTTGCTGTGGCAACACGTGCTACCTGCGACTCACCCGCTAAACCCCGCGCTGTATTTCGCAGTGTACATGAACTTCACCCTGTTCTTTTTTAACATGCTGCCAATTCCGCCGATTCTCGACGGTGGTTACATCGTCGCTCGATTTGTGCCGTACAAATATCGTGGCGTGCTCGATAAAGTCGCGGTGTACGGGCAGTTTGCGTTGGTCGTGGTCGTGCTTGTTTCACCGTTGCGCAAGATCTTTCAAGTGCCTGCGGAGTTCTGTCTCGTTCACCTTTATCAACTGCTCGGTTCGATTTTTCACTAGGCCATGGAAGACCTCGGCTATCAAATCCAACTCGAAGTTTTCGAGGGACCACTCGATCTGCTGCTTCACTTGGTGAAGAAGCACGAGTTGAATATTCTCGATATTCCTATTTCATTTGTTACCGAAAAGTATCTCGATTATCTCGACGCAATGCAGTCGATGGATATCGATGTGGCTGGCGAATATTTGTTGATGGCGGCCACCCTGTGTCACATTAAGTCGCGCGAGTTGCTGCCGATGCCAGAGCTCGAAGAGGTTGAAGCCAGCGAAGTGGTGCTCGGTGAAGATGGCGAGCCCATCGACGAGATTGATCCACGGGTTGAGCTGATCCGCCGCTTGCTTGAATACCAAAAATACAAAAACGCCGCCGGGCAACTCGGTGAACGTCCGGTAGTCGGACGCAATGTGTGGAGCCGCGGCGTTGCGCTTGAAGATGCCGTGAGCGAAGATGTTGACTCTGGGATGACCGCGCCACTGGCGCAGTTTCCCGTGCACAAATTGATCGAAGCGTTTGAACGCTTGATGGGCGCGGCTAAGGTCAAGTTCACCCACAACGTGACCATCGACCGACTCAGCGTCAGCCAAAAAATTAGCGAGTTAACCGATCGGTTGGAAAAAGAAGGGCGCTTTACTTTCACCTCGATGTTCTCGTTTTTGCGGGTTGGCCCCAACGGCGAACAAATCGAAGTCACCGTCGGCGATGTCCGCCACGAAGCCGTAGTCACATTTTTAGCGCTGCTCGAAATGGCCAAGCTGCGCTTGATTGCCTTGTCACAACCCGAAGGTGACCCAGAGATTTACATCGCGCGGGCAGCTGAAGATTTGCGCGAAAAGATGGAACGCGGTTTGGCCGGCACGGAAGACTACAAGTAACGAGCCGTAGGTTGGCGCAGCGAAGGTCGACTACCTGCAGCATGCCTTTGCAGCGCTCAAGGTTCTGGTTAAGTTCCTGATTCTATGCAGCAAAAAGTCAAAGGTCGGTGCAGGATTGTCGCTGCACAACGACTGTCAGACCGATGGTCTATATGTCGTGCACTGATTCGTCAGTGGCTATGTTCGGCAAGGAATCCCCGTGAGCAAAAAGCGCAGCAAGAAGTTCGGTAAAAAACGTGCCCCGGCTGCAATGGCGGCAGGTGGGGATGCTGCCAGCGCGCACTTGGATGATGCAGATCTCAGCGATGACATTGAAGCTGGGTTGATGGCGGAAGCGGCGCTGCTCGCCGACGCCGATCGAGATGCCGTAATCGCGGTGCCGGTGTTGGCGGAAGGCTCGTTAGCAACGGATGTGGTTGATACCAGTGCCGACTCCGCGTTGGGTCCTGTTGACGTGACGCAGGCCGACGATTCGTCCGCAAACGAGGCGCCAGCCAAGCGCAGCAAAAAAGTTAAAAAGGCCGCGGCGATCGCGGCTGCAAACGATGCACCGGCCACCGTCGAGGAAGCCGTTGCGGCAGACGAGCCCGATGCTGCGGTGGATGTCGAGGTTGGGTTTGCCGTCGACAGTTCGGTTGAAATGCCGAGCAAAGGTAGCAAAAAAAACAAAGCGACCAAAACCAAAAGCAAAGCCAAACTCGGTGCCGACGTGACCGGCGACGAAGCGGACGTACTGGCTGCCATCGCTGACGCCGACCTTCATGACGTGGAGGCTGGCGGGGCCGCCGATGGTATTGATGTTGATATGGCGGTTGCCGACGCGCCGACCCCTGATGAGCTTGTTGCCGCCGGCTACGGCGATGATAGCGTGGTCGATGAGGCTGCGGAGGGCGGTGTTGATGGCATTGATGTCGAAATGCCTGGCATGCTCGACGGTGATGGCACCGAGCTGGCAGCCGTAGGCGAAGGTGAAGTTGAAGGTGAAGACGCCGAGTCTGAGCTGCCCGCTGCCGCAGCGGCCATGGACGCTGCGCAACTTGCGCAGCTCATTGAAGCTTTGATTTTTGCAACCGATAAACCGCTGACCGTGCAACGGATTCGTCAGTTGACCCGGGTCGCCGATGCAACTCGGATTACCGCGGCCCTGGCAAAAATCGCAGTTGATTACGCTGACCGAGGCATCGTCCTGTCATCGGTATCGGGGGGGTATCAATTTCGCACCAGGTCGCAGTTTTCGAGTTGGGTGCAACAGTTGATCGCTGGTCGCCCGGTGCGGTTGTCGCGGGCGCAACTTGAAGCCTTGGCAATTATCGCGTACCGGCAACCGATTACTCGCCCCGAAATTGATGAAATTCGCGGCGTTGACTCGGGCGGTACGCTCAAAGTCCTGCTCGATCGTCAGCTAATTCGGTCGTTGGGCAAAAAAGAAGAAGTCGGCCGTCCCGTGCTCTACGGCACCACCAAGGAATTCCTCGACTTTTTCAGCCTCGGTGATCTGCGTGAGCTCCCGACACTGCGCGAATACTCAGAACTGACCGACGAAAGCCGGTCGGTCATGAAGAAAATGGGCCTAGATGCCGACACGGCGCCTGCTAGCAGTCTGCACGGCATAACGCCAGATGCCGCCGCGGCATTTGAAGCTATGGCTAATGCTGCCGAAATTGCTGAGGAATTTGGTGATATTGGTGAAGTTGGCGACATTGACGAAGTCAGCGACATGGACGCCGATGAGCAGTTTGGGGCCGCTGGCAGGCGTAGCGGCGTAATGGAGGACGATGGCGACGCCGCCGCCGTGCTGGATGCCAGCGACGAGCTAGATGCTGCCGCCGTGCTGGATGCCAGCGACGAGCTGAGCGCGACTGAGGCGCCCGACATCGCTGACGGCCTGACAGCGAGCGACGAACTTGCGGCAGACGACGCGTTTGCGGTGGACGACGCGTTTGCGGCAGACGACGAGCTTGCGGCGCGTAACGAGCTTGCGGCGCGTGACGAGCTTGCGGCGCGTGACGAGCTTGCGGCGCGTGACGAGCTTGCGGCGCGTGACGAGCTTGCGGCGCGCGACGAGCTTGCGGCGCGTGACGAGCTTGCGGCAGACGACGAGCTTGCGGCAGACGACGAGCTTGCGGCAGACGACGAGCTTGCGGCAGACGACGCGCTTGCGGCAGAC
>JAGPDK010000245.1 GCA_018057605.1 Kofleriaceae bacterium
CGCCAACACTTGTTCGATCAACTTATGCAACTCGGCAACATGTTTGGCCGAGAACAAATCATGAGGTGAGCGGCGCCCGGCCGGCACGTAGGCAACAACATAAGGCGCAATCGCGATGCGAACCGCCGATTGCGTTCGCACCGTAATCTCCGAAGGAATGCGCAGCGGTGCCGAACCAACGGCCAATTCAGTGCGGGTTGTATTGGCCGCGCCAACATGCGCATCAAGCGGAGCCGCGATGGCCGCGCTGACCGCACTTGATGCCACAACTTGTGCAGCGATTTCGCGCGGCCCGGGTTGCGGCGACACCGTCGGTCGCCGACGCGCAGAGCGTTTGGCCGCAATCGCTGCAATCACCGCACCGTGCACCCGGGCCGCTTCGCGGTTTGCATCGTGTAGCCAATCCAGGGCCCATACCCGCACATGGCGCCAACCACGTTGCGCTAACAACTGGGGCCATACCCGCGCCCGGCTACGCACGCTATTTTGCTGATTGCTGCCGCTATCGAATTCCACGGCTAACACAAAACTACTCGCGTCATTCGGGTCAACAACTGCTACGTCGATGCGCGCATCACCTTCGCCGACACCCAATTTCACAGACCAGCCGCGCGCTTCAAGTTGCACCGCGAGTTGCTGTGCCAAGACATGACCACCGTTACCAAGTGTCACGGGCGCAATGTCTTGCGCTTGATTGCGCAGATCGAGCGCAACTTGTTGCCACGGCGTCGGGGTTGCGCCGTTGAGTTCATCCGCCCCCACCACCACGAGCTGGGCCCGCGCCGCGCTGCCCAACAGGTAACGCCACTGGGTGGCAGTCATCGACGATGCGTACTCGCTATCCGCCCCCCAATTACCACTACACGCAATAATCACATCAACCGCCGGCACAAAAACATCACGAATATCGACGATGACTACGGGTGCCGAGCTCGCCTCCACGATCTGCAGCACGCCGCGGCGATGTGCCGCCGAGGGCACCACCACCGCATACGTCCAGTCAGGCTCCAAGGCTTGTTGGCTCGCAATGTACTCGGCAACCTGCGCCACTTCGGCGGCTGCGTCACGTTCCGCGTTGACGATCCAGCGCACCGCATTACCAGGCCGAGCCGAAGGAACTGTTTCGTTGCGACCGCCCACCGGCAGCAGCGAAGCTTGCAGCGTATGATATCGTAAGGCCAACGACATGGTTACACCTGCAGCGGCACCAGGCTTAGCCATGCTGCGCCACAACGAACCGTCGACGGCGAGCGGCCCGGAGCCCACCACCACCATCGCATCGGCGCGGGCCAACGCAGGATAGGCGTAGGCGAGCGGTAGGCGATGGGCATCAAGGAAGATCGCGGTATCAAATACCGTCGCTGCGGCAACCGCCGAAGCCACCAGGGCTGGGCTCACGATCAAACACGGCACCAACAAAGGCCACAGCCCCGCGAATCGAGCCAGCACATCGGCCACCGAGACTGCTGCGCTATTTCGGTCGGTGACCAGCGCCAGCAATTCAGCAATTTCGGCATCAATGCCGTCGACATCACGGTTCGACGACTGCGGTTTAACCGCTGGTCGCAACTCCGCCAAACGCCCCAAGGCCCTGGCCTTGGCCACGGCTAAGGCGCTCTGATCGAGGCGGGCAAAATCGGCGATCGCTCGCTCCAGCGTGGCGCCTTCAAAATCGCGCAGCGCAATGGATGTTGCAAACGCACCGCGCAGCGCAGCTTCATTCAGTGACCGCTCCCACGTTGGCAACAATTCGTCGGCAGTTAAACCTTGCGATTCGAACTGAAAAACCAAGGCCCCGAGGCCCGCCACATGGGCCGCTTCGCGCGCGCTGCGATACTCGACCCAGTTCGGCAACGTTGGCAGTGCGGCTTGCCACACGTTGAGTTGCGCGCGTAATTCAGTCGGCACCAACTGTTCCGCACTAAGTGCGGCGTCATCCAGGGCAAACAACCGCCGAACATCAGCCGCTGCTGCGGTCCAGCTGGCAAGATGGCTGCGCATGGCCGAAACCGAAGCCAACGGCGACGACACATCGGTCGCGACGGCGCTACGTTGAGCGACTTGCGCAACCAACGCCCGCCACACGCGTTCGCGGTTGCCTTCGACGATGCTGCACGCGTCAAACGCCTTGCGCAATCCTCCGGCCCACTGCAACGCGGCCACCGTTGCGACAACATCAAGCGTACCGTCGACAAACAACGAGCCAAACCAACGCGCCGCCGTCGTGGCCGCTTTATTGAGTGCTTGGTTCGCACGGCGTGCGGCATGCGCAACTTCAACCGACCGAATCAACTCGGCATCGTCGGCGGGCAAATCGCCCCGCGCAAAACTCGCTAACTGCGCACGTGGTGCACGCATGCGCAGATACCGCATCGCAGCGGCACCGTCGGTGGCCCGATGCAGGCTGTCGAGCACCGCAGCCAGATCAAGTGTGTCGATCGTTGGCAAAAAAGCGCCGTCAGCAACGCTGTGCAATTCGCGATGCAGTAGCGCCAGCTCCAAATATTCCGCCACCGTAGTTGGCGTTACAAAACTCTGTTGCGAACGCGCTGCGGTATTGCGTGGCGTTTCGATATCAAGCGTACGCGCGGCGACCAGGGCTTCAGCGCCAAGGCCCGGGGCGACGGCCGCCATTTCACATAACTGGGCCAGTCGGCCCAGGGCTGAAATCGACCCCAACTCGAAGCCTGGCACCAACGCATCAACAATCAGCACCAATTCATTCAAGGTTGTCGTCGCAGCAGCCAATCGCTGCAACGCGCCAACGCACTCTTGCACTAACGCACCGTCGGTATGGTCCCAACTGCGCAATTGACTTTGGCCCCATGGATGACGCGCCACGGGGCCAACGTCGGCAATCGCACGAGCGGCGCAGGCGTAGCGCGCTACGGCACCGCGGCGGTTGGTCATTTCCGCGCCGGTCACCCCCTCGAGTTCGCCGGCAATATCCACCACTGGTGCGCCGTCTTCACTGGCGACACACAGCGCATCAAACAGCGAGATGCCGTTCGGTAACGGTCGCAGCAACGCATCCCAATGACGCTGCAGATAATCTTCGACCCGTCGCAATAATTGGTCATCGCCCTGCGCACCACTGGCCGGCCGCCACGAACTGCGCACCAGCGTGACCAGACGTGTCGCAACATCAAGCCCCGTGGTCTGCGCCGTAAGCACCATCGCGCATTGGCCCAAGCCAACGCTTTCGAGGCGCGCTATCAAGGCCCCGGCACGTTGCCCGTCATCCGTTACGACTAAGCCGGTCTTGCCTGCCGCAGCGAGGTTAATCATTGCATTGGCAACGGTCTGCGTGGTCCCGGTCCCAACCGCGGCGTCAACGTACAAACTGTCGTTGCGCACAATCGCTGCCACGACTTCGCGTTGCGCCAGGTCGGCATCGAGCGGAAACAACAATTCCGGCGGTGTGCCACGCAAACTAAACTGCTGCGTGCGCGTCAATGCCCGGGCAGGCCCCGGCGCCGCGAGCAACTCGGCCAACAGCGCATCGACGGCCGGCCCAAGCTGGCATAGCAACACGGTCGACGAAAACCTTCCAGCGACTTCGGTTTTCCCGTCGGGGTCGCCTGCAAACAAGTCACCCAGCGTGGCGACTGGTGCGGCGGCCCCCTCCGGCGAAGGCGCGGTGCCAGCGGTATCCGGTTCAGCGGAGCGTGGCCATTCCGTTGCGGCAAGCAAGGCACGTCGTAACGCTCGATTCGGCGCGACGGCACCAAGCAAGGTGCCAACCCAGCCGCCAGCCGGCGACGGTGTTAAGCGTACTGCACCAACCATGCACGGCGACAACCACGTCGGCGCGCCTGGTGTCAACTGCCATTGCAACGTCCCCATTACCAGCGCTGCATCGACCGACTGGCCAACGTGCTGGCGCGGGACATCCGCAAAAAACGTTTCAAGTTCCGCGCTGGACCAATGCAGCGACGGAGCCGCCGTGCTCAGCCCAGCGACGATTTTTCGCACCTGGGCTTCAGTCATCTGCCATTGCGCCGGAGTATTTGCAAGATCAAGCCACGCCGAGTGCGACGCGACTACCTCAATCATTGTGCCAATGCGGTGGTTCACAGCATGAATGTACGCGAGCTAGCTGCGCTGGCGTTCCATTCGCCTGACAGATTCTCCGTCGGAGATCGGCTCGGGATCGGCAATGGAGATCTGTTCGCCGTCATTCTGTCCGCAAACCGGACAACGGATCACGCACTAAATCTTTTTGTTGCGACGCTGCTGAAACGAGTAGGGACGATGGCTTGCGCCGCGTTTATCATCGTCGAGGTCGCCGTCCAATGCCGCACCCAGATTAGGATCTTCAGTCCCCGGCTTGAACTTCACTGCTGACAGCAGGCTGTCGCCGACCAGCACCTGGTTTTGGCGATCGAGCAAGCCATCCATGCCCTCCAGCCTATCAATGTCAGCCAGAATATCATCGACCGTCGCGTACCGCTCGTCGCGGCTATCACGAGTCATGCGATCAAAAATGTCATCGATACCCGCCGGCAAGGTCGGGTTGATTTGCGACGGCATCGCCGAGCGCCGGCCCGGTAATTTGCGGGTCAGCAGCTCGTAAAAAATGATTCCCAACGCATACACATCGCCTTGCGGACCCGTCATCAAGGGATCGGTGTACAGCTCGGGGGCCATGTACGCCACGTTACCCAACCCAACATACACTTGACGAATCACGGCATGATCGCGCTCAACGATTCGGGTGAATCCGAAATCGGAGACCTTCACGTTGCCGTAGGCATCGATGAGCAACTGCTCCGGCTTAAGCCCACGATGGTACACGCGCTGTGCATGCGCGGCGCGGAGTGCGTGCAACGTCTGTAATAAATACTTAAACACCAACTCAACCGGTATTTCCTCGGCGTCGTTGATCAATCGTCGACAAGAACCATTCGGCGCAAGCTCAGTAATGACGTTCGGGAACTCGACGTGCAGATTCACGTCGTGAATCGGCAAGATATTAGGATGTGCCAAGCTAGCCCACGCACGGATTACATCGGAAAAACGGCGCACGATTTCTGGGCGTTGATCGTCGCTAAAGAAGCCAAACAAGTCACGCAGTTCCTTGAGCGCAACTTCGCGCTGCAAAGCGACCTGGCGCGCCCGAAATACAGTGCCGATGCCGCCAGTCCCGATGGCCGATAGTTTTTCGTAACGGTCATCTACCGCGACGTCGCCAGGGCCGATCTCACCAGCCGCGGCTGGGCGTGCGGCCGACGATGTCACCTTGGTTTCTTTGCGACTAATTGCAGCGGCCGGCTCGGCGCGCTCGCTGCGTTCGGACCGGTCGGACCTGATGCCAGCGGCGGCAGCTGCGCCGAGAGGTGCCGAGCCGACGCTGGCCGCTGCTTGTGGTGTGGCCGCGGCCGAACCGGTTTGGGTCCCGATCGGCCCAGCCCCAGTCCCTACCGCTGCCATGGCACGGCTTTGCCGGAGCTTCTTAAAGTGGGCAACTGCACGCTCTGTGAACTCGGCGAGATTACTGCCGTTCACTACCGCTTCGCCGTCGGGACTAACTTCCAAGCTTTCGCTGTTGCGATCGTGCCGTAAATATCCAGATTTCTCTAGGAAACCGACATATTCGGCAAACGGAATCGACACTGCGCCCTCGCACACGCGGCGAATATCATCATAGCGATTCTGCCGTCCGTAGCGCGCTTCGGCCATAACATTGGCCAAAATGAAGCGGGCTTCTTCACACAGAACTTCTTTGGTGACCTTAGCTCGGCCTTCCATACGTTGTTACATCGTACGGGGGTTCAGGGCACAGGGTCAACGATTCGGACCAATTACACTGCGCCAAGGTGGAATTCCCTCGCGAACCAGCCGATCGACCAGTGGTTGGTCGGCGGCCATGATGCCGACGGCGGGCAATTTAGCGCATGGCAGCCAGCTCCACGCATGTACTTGCACCGCGCGCGGCACGCCATGCTCGATCCTGCACTGATATATCAACATACATAAATCAAACTCGGCGTGGCGATGAAACAAGACCTCCCAAATACCGCCGACTTCGACGGTGACGCCGATCTCTTCTTGTAACTCGCGCACCAGCGCATCGGCCGGCGCTTCGCCCGGTTCAACTTTGCCACCCGGAAATTCCCACTCCAAACCAAAGCTTTGGTCAGCCCGCCTTTGAGTCAGCAGGACCAGCCCGCTAGATTGCTCAACGATCAAGCCGGCGACAACCAATTTCCGAAGCGGGATTTTTGTCAGAAGCATGCGCCGGTAGACTCGTACCGCAGTTCCATCATGCGGCCTAGCCACCACAGCATGTGACGACCTGACTTTTTGCTACCTGAAATCGTCGTGATCGCTTGCAGTTAAGGTTTGGTACCCCTACATTCCAGCCGAAATGAGATTGTATTCAGGCAAGGTAGAAACCATCGCGGCTGAGATCATTAACAGGCTCAGTGCGGATGGCGACATTGAAGTTACCGATGTCAATGAAGCCGGCCTTGACGCCGCCGCGGTGCTCAAAGAGTACATTCGCGTCGACAAGGAAATTACCGAGCGAGCCAAAGACATATTGGAAATCCGTGGCCTACCCTATGCGCATCTTGGCCGAACCAAACGGCAACTCGCAGACCAAAAAGAATTCGGGCTTGGCGAAGACGGCCTGACCTGGATCGCCAACCAAATGTTGGAAGCATTTATGCAGTCGAAACACATCGATGAAGTTTTTGCCGAAGATGTGGTGTTGCGCCGCAAGGTCAAAGAGATTGCCAAAAAGCACATGATGGTCGACGAAACCATCGATCAAGAAGTACGCGACCGGATCAAGAATCTGCAAGAAGGCACCGCAGCGTGGGAAGTTGAATACGCCAAGGTGTTAGATCAAATTAAGACCAAGCACGGCGTCAAAGAATAAGCTTAACTGCGTCGCTTGCGATTTAACGTCGAGCCAGGCTCCGAGCTAGGTGGCTGGTGACCGCGCGTCCAGGGCTGCAGTTACTTCGCCCACCACCATTTCAGCCAACAGCTCGATCATCGCCTGGCCCTCGGTCGCTGTGGCATCGGCTGGACTGCCGGCGTACGCATCGCGCATCCCCATTGCGACGAAAGTATCTTTGCCTGCCGCGAGCCCTTCAGAAAGAGAAATGGGTACCGACGGCAACGTGGCTAACCGCGAGACCACCACCAGGCTAGGGTCAGCGGCCAATACGATCGACGTCTCATATTCGCCGGCATGGCATTGGCCGCTTTTGAATTCCGCCGACAGTGTTCGCGCCCATTTCCGAGTCAGCGGACAGGCGACAATCACCCCAGGGCCGGTCGCGGCACGCACGGCGCGATCATGCTCCGGTTCAAGGTGATTGTTGACAAAGCATACGATGCGGCAGCCGGCCGCACGCAACGCCGCCGCGACCGCGCGCAAATACTCGGTCAACGCATGGGCCGGAATCGATAACGCGCCAGCAAAACCCGCAGCACAATCGGTGACCCCGTAGTTCACACTTGGTGCAATAATCGGCGCAACGTTGCGGGAACTAAGCCCAGCTAACAACTCTGCAGCGCGCACCGCAACGGCCGCCGAAATCACAGTGTCGGTCACCAGCGACAAATGTGGGCCATGCGGTTCAACCGACCCCACCGCAACCAACGCGACAAGATCGGGCCCCGCCGCAAGCAACGCCGCAAAGGTTTCGGTCGTGAAGTTGGCAATATCGAACGGGCTACGCGCGATCATGCATCACCGGTTTCCACCAATTGGCCCAACGCCGCCATTTGGTTGAGGGCCCGTCGATCCACCTTATCGCGATCATTTTTGGGTAACTCATCAACGAATACCACCCAGCGCGGATATTTGTATTTAGATAATCGCGCTTGCACGTGGGCCTTGAGTTCCGCTGCGAGTGCAGCCCGCCCTACCCCTTGCAGCACAGCGCGAAACTCGGGGCGCACGCACACAATAGCTTTCGGTTTGACCAAATCATCCTCGGTGCCAGCGATGACCGCGCAACTGCTAACCGCAGGATGGGTCATCAAGCATTCTTCCACTTCAAGCGGCGCAACAAAAACCCCGCCAACTTTGAGCAGATCATCGGCCCGACCAGCAATGTACAAATAACCGTCGGCATCCATGCGAAATAAATCACCGGTGCGGCACCAATGGCCATGAAACGTTACCCAGCTCTTGTCGCGATCTTGATAGTAGCCAAGCGCAACACTGTCGCCGCGAACCCACAACACCCCAATCTCGCCAGCCGGCAGCGCAGGCGCG
This sequence comes from Kofleriaceae bacterium, assembly GCA_018057605.1. GTDB lineage: Bacteria > Myxococcota_A > Polyangia > Haliangiales > Haliangiaceae > JABFXX01. The sequence goes on from JAGPDK010000245.1 coordinate 8,240, forward strand.
CCCGCGTCGCTGGCAGCCTCGGGCAATACCCGCAGCTCATAAC
>JAGPDK010000004.1 GCA_018057605.1 Kofleriaceae bacterium
CGTCGTCGAAGCGGCAGTCCCGGCATTGGGGCACCGAGACATCGACCTACTTTTAACCAGTGCTTTGGCCAAACCCGCAACTGCCCGCATGCAACACGCCGCCGAGTTCGCGCAACGCTGCGCCGAACTGTTACCCGATCGAAATTGACGTGCAGGCTCGTCCCTCTTCATGGCTCGGCGTCCGTCGTCCGAGATCCGAGATCCGAGGTCCGAGTACGCAAAAAAGCTCGCCATCGTGCGATCGACTGCCGACGCTCGCCGAAAACCAAAACGCGCCCTTCAGTTTCCCAAAGAGCGCATCAGCGTCGATAAAATGTAAAAAATCCGAGACCGCCGAAACTCCGGGGCCCGCAATCGTGCCCAAAACCGAGGCACGTGGCTGGCAAGGCGGATTGAGAACCGGACCGCAGCGCACTGCCTGTGCGTGAGGACCGGAAGCGCAAATCCAACGCCGCCCGACGCGTGGATCGGGTTTGGGCATTGGACCGGAAGTGCGACGACAACGTGCCCGCCCGTGGATCGGTTCGTGGGCGCCCTTTAGTCGTAGTGCTCGTCGCCCAGGTGCGTCACCAAATCATCGCCCATGGTATGGCGCAAGGTGTTCTTGAGTTTCATGAGTTGAATGAACAAGTCATGTTCTGGATTCATGCCTTCTTTAGGCACCATTGGGCTCTTCCAGTAGAACGACAGCCATTCTTGCACGCCACTCATGCCGGCGCGGTGCGCGAAGTCCATGAACAACGCCAAGTCGAGCACCAGTGGTGCAGCCAAAATCGAATCGCGGCACAAGAAGTTAACCTTGATCTGCATTGGGTAGCCGAGCCAACCCTTGATGTCGATGTTGTCCCAACCCTCTTTGTTGTCGCCGCGTGGAGGGTAGTAATTGATGCGCACAACGTGGCTGATGTTGCCGTACAGATCTGGGTACAGTTCTGGTTGCAAAATCGTGTCGATGACGCCGAGCTTGGTAACTTCTTTGCTCTTGAATGATTCGGGATCGTCGAGGACTTCACCATCACGGTTGCCCAAGATGTTGGTCGAGTACCAGCCTTCAAGGCCCAGCAAGCGGGCTTTGAAGCCCGGAGCCAGAATGGTCTTAATGAGGGTTTGGCCAGTTTTGAAATCTTTGCCGGTGAGTGGCAAGCCTTGTTTTTTGGCGAGCTCCATCAGCGCTGGCGTATCGGTCGAAAGGTTTGGTGCGCCGTTGGCGTATGGCACGCCCATTTTCAAACATGCGTATGCGTAAATTTGCGAAGGTGAAATCGCATCGGCCGAAAGTTCGAGACCTTTTTCGAACAGCGCCAGCGTCTGATGAACTTCACCGGCTTCGCGATACACTTCGGTCGAACCACACCACACGGCAACCAAGCGGTCACACTTGTTGGTGGCTTTGAATTGTTTGATGTCTTCCATCAGTTGCATAGCCAGGTGCATCTTGGATGTACCAGTCTTCACGTTGGGACCATTGAGACGCTTGACGTAGGCTTGCTCAAACACCGCCGTCATTGGCTTAATCGCAACGAGCTCTTCTTTGAGTTCCGTCAGCAGGCTCTTTTCCAAAACGCCAGCGCGCAAGGCAGCTTCGTAGGCGTTGTCAGGGAAAATATCCCAACCGCCGAAAGCGATGTTGTCCATGCTTGCGATCGGAATGTAGTCTTGAATCTTAGGCGAGTTGTTATCGCTGCGCTTACCAATACGAATGGTGCCCATCTGGGTGAGTGAGCCGATTGGCTTACCCAATCCACGGCGCGCCGCAATTACCCCTGCCATGAACGTGGTCGCTACGGCGCCCATGCCTGGCATCAAGACACCTAGTTTACCGGTAGCTGGCTTAACATCGACTCGTTGTTTTCCCATTGCGGCGGTCTACACCAAGTTAGATCTTTGGCCAACACGAAAAATATGGGTGTTGTGCGATTATTACGGTTGCGCAACATTTCGGAACAAGATCTGTGCCTGTCGACGGGGGTGTTGGATTTTCACCACCCCCAAACTTCGCTGATTGTGTGCTTTTCCGACACTTTGCCACAATAGACAGGACAGCTTGGCACCAACGAACCAGCCGAGTTGCAGCTCCCGTTGGCGGAATTCACGCTCCCAGCAACACAGCGTGTCGACCATAAACTCCGGCGTGCACACGCCCATGCCGCGAGTGCATCGGCCTGACGTTTTGTCGCATCCTGGCCGTCCAGGTAGGCGATCTGGCTGCGAGCCCGCGCGACTCGGTGCGGCCATGGGCGTCGCGGCGTTGCGAAAAACTATCCAGTTGCGCGACGTAACTATCAATGTTGGTCAGCACATCATGCTCAACCGTCAGTTTCTCATGTCCGGCGACTACAGCCAAAGCCGACCGGCGCCTGCAACCGTGCAACGCAACAATTTGGTAATGCAATCTGGCGCATTTTGGCGAACGTCAAGGTAAGAACGGCCCGCGCATGACCGCTCACGTTAGTACACGTTACGCACGCTGGTTGCACCGCCATGCCGTGCACGTGCTGATTGTTTCGGTGGCGATTGCCATCGGCGGTGGCTGGTTGGCGATGCGCCTGCCGGTCAAATCAGACCTATCGAGCCTGCTGCCGCCGTCACAAACCTCGGTGCGCGACCTGCGTGAATTACAAAAGCGCGCGCGCGCATTCGGCACCGTGTTTGTCGTCGTCCAAGCACCAACCGCAGCGCTGTTGCAACCTGTCCGCACTCAGTTGGCCAGCGAATTGGCCAAGCTTCCCAAAGATTTGGTTGCCAATATCAGTGGCGACTCCGCCGTCGCACGACAATATTTTTGGAACAATCGTTTTTTGTTTGTGAGCCTCGAAGATCTAACGGCAGCGCGCGACGCCTTGCAGAACAAAATCCGCAAAGCCAAGTTGGCCGCAAACCCATTGTATGTGTCGCTAGACGATGATGACGACGATGCGGCAGCGAACCAAAACGAACAAAAGCTAGCCGACCTAAAAAAGCGATTACACGATGCCGAAGTCGAGGCCCACAATCCTGGCCAGCTTGAATCCAAAGATGGCACCACCGCTCTGTTTGTCGTGCAATCAACATTTTCGTCGTCGGACGTGGCGCACGGCAAACGACTACTCGCGGCGCTCGACCTGCTCCAACCAACACTACGTGCACAATTTGGCTCCAGCATCACAGTTAAACTAACGGGTACGGTCACCGTGTCGATGTACGAGCATGATTCGGTGCTCGCGGGCATGGCGTTGGCCGGCCTCATCACGGTGTTTCTATGCGGCGTCGCATTATGGCTATTCTATCGTTCGGGGCTCGCGGTGCTTTGCGTGTTGTGGTCGCTCGCCGTTGGTGTGCTTGCAACATTTGCGCTGACGTGGGCCTTCATCGGCCAACTCAATGTGATGAGTGCGTTTCTCACCGCCATCGTGGTCGGTAACGGCGTTAACGCCGGCTTGATGTTTTTAGCGCGGTACTTCGAAGAACACCGTGCCGCGACGACGCGCGCAGACGGCTCCGACCTCGTCGCGGTGCTGGCACGCACGTTAGTCGGCGCGGGCCGTGGCACCTTGGCCGCTACGATTACCGCGCTGCTTGCTTATGGCTCATTGACGCTGACTGATTTTCGTGGCTTTCGGCACTTCGGCATCATCGCTGGCATCGGCATGGTGAGCTGCTGGATTGCCGCATTCACAGTGTTGCCAGCAGCGCTAACCCTGCTCGATCGCAACCATCGCTTGCGCGTTGGCAAGCCACCGCGCATCGGCCATTGGCTTGCCCGCATGGTGCCGTTTGCGCCACGCACCATTGCGTTTGGCGGCGTGATTGCGGCCGTTGGCTGTGGCGTAATCACCTGGCGCTTTGCAGTGGGTGATCCATTTCTCAAAGATTGGCGCGATTTGCAATCGAGCAGTGCGCCGATCAATGCAACCCGCGCCCTCGACGCGGAACTCAAAGCGACATTTGACCCAAAAATATTTCAAGGGCTATCGAACCAACTCGTGATTGGCCTCGACCAGGCGGCCGATGTTGCGCCGCTGATCGCTGCGCTGCGAACCACTGAAGCCGCCCGCCCCCGCGACCAGGCGTTGCTCATGGAGCTACGTAGCGTGGCAGACTTGGTGCCACTACAGCAAACTGAAAAGCTTGCGGTGTTGGCCGAAGTCCAAACCTTGCTCAACGATGATGCACTCGCCGCCCTCGACGACGAAGAACGTACGACCCTTGAATCGCTGCGCCCACCAACCAACTTGCGCGCGCTGCAATTCAGCGACGCGCCAGCCGAATTGTCGTGGCCGTTCGTCGAACAAGACGGCCACATCGGCCGCCTGGTGTTGCTCAAAGGCTCACCGCGTTTCAAAACCTGGATGGTCGAAGACCGCCTAGCGTTTGCACGCGAAATTCGCGCATTAAAACTTCCTGCGACTGCGAAAATTGGCGGCGAAGCCTTGGTGATTGCCGACATCATTAACGTGATGGAGCGCGATGCGCCGATCCTCATTCTGGTGGCCCTGCTCGGCGCGATCGTTACCGTCGGTTTTGCCGTGGGCTTCGGCCGACACGGCGCGGTGACGCTGTTTTGCGGCGCACTGGGCATCACCGCCATGATTGCGGTGTGTGCGCTGCTTGGCATTCGTGTGCACTTTCTCGACTTGATCGCCTTGCCGATTACCATCGGCATCGGCATCGAATACGCGGTGAATATCGCCACGCGCGATCGCGAAGATGGTCAGCTGGGGCCGCGTCACGTGATGGAACAAACTGGCGGGGCCGTCGCGCTGTGTTCTTTCACCACGATGGTCGGTTATGGCTCACTGTTGCTGTCCAGCAACGGCGGGATTCGCGCGTTTGGCCTAGCCGCCATGATCGGCGAGATTACCTGCGTCGTCGCTGCGCTGGTGGTCGGGCCCGCGATGCTGACGTGGCTGCGCCAGCGTAGCCTAGCGGATCGTTAGGCGAGCCAACTCAGACTCAGCCCGACTCAAGGCGTCCGGCGTGTCGACATCTTGCCAAAATGCATCGCCAATATCGACGACGCAGGCCCGACCACGATGGGCCAATTGTAGAACTCCGTCGGACAATGAACAATCACCGCGCTGGTCATACACATTTTGCAACTCAGCGACCAAGCCGTGCGTGACCGCGAACACACCACAATCGATGCAGTCGTAGACGGTGAGTTGTTTGCTGATATTGACGATCTTATTATCGCGAGTTGCAACCTTGGTGGCATCGTCGATATCGTAGACTTCGGCGACTCGGCGATCGACGGCAAGATATAGATCTGCCGCTTGCATATCGGCCCGTGCAACCCCGGCGGCAACCGAAGCATCGTAGACATGGTCCGACATGGAAAGCAGAAATGGCCCAGTCAAGACCGCCGCCGCCACCATGACCGAAACCCCATTGGACTTTTCATACTCGGCATTATCGACGAAGATAATCTCCACGCCAAAGTTGGGCTGGCCCAGCACTGGATCGGTAGCGACCGCGTGGCGGATGGTCTCGGCCATAAAGCCCACGACCACCACTACTTTGGTGACGCCGGCCGCGGCCAGCGATTCAATGGTGCGCCGAATCAAGGGCGCGCCAGCCACCACGTGCAGAGGCTTAGGCAGATCGTCGTCTGAGGTCCGAATGCGACTACCTTTGCCGGCAGCAAGAATTGCAGCTTGATGAATCATGTCGTGCTCCGGCGTCGCTTCCAACGCAACGCAATGTGGTCGGGAATAAGAATGACCGCCGTGACGATGCCGCCCAACGTGGTGAGGAAGTACAGCGTCTCGATTCGATTGAACAACGCAAAAGCCACTGCCGCCACATTGATAATATTGCGTTGCACCAAGACCCGCAGCGCACTGGCGATGCCGCCTTGCGACGACGGGTAATCCTGGCTGTTGCCAGAGTGCGCAACGACAATCAAGTAATAATAGATAATGTAAATGGACAGCATCGCACCGACGGTACCGATGACGATCGACCAGCCAATCCATGGCTCCCCGAGCTTGCGATACACATGCAATCCACTGCCGATCAAAAACAAGACGGTAGTGACTTCATCAGCGATGGTGTCGATCCACGCGCCCAACTTCGAACTCTCAAGCCGAATTCGGGCGATTTCACCGTCGCAACCATCGAGATAACCGGCGAACAGCACCAACAGCGTGCCAACCACCGCGCCTTGGTAGGTCGGCTGCGCCAGCACCCAACAGCCGATCGCGCCAATAATGAACACCGCGATCGAAATCATGTTTGGCGAAATCGTGGTCGGCAGCAACAACCTAGTAAAGGGATACGACACCCGACGATTCACGGTTCGAATCAGCCACGTATCTTGGGCTTTGCGCACCAGGCCAAACAAAAAGTGAATGGCCGCTTTGCGATCCGAGGGGGTCACCGCAGGATGACGCGCGATGGCCCCGTGGGGTACGGCGACAATGCCGTTACCAGCATCGATGCGCGCAAGCGCCTTGCGGCTATACGCCGCCATCGCAACGGCAATCGACGGACCATCCAACCCACCGCTTACCGCGCTGGGCTCAAGCAATTGCGCCATGATTGCCGCGCGCTGGGTAGGCGCACACCAAAGCGCACCGGCCACCTGCCCGTCAACCGGATCCACTGCGATGCGCACCGTGCCGGTGGCGGCGTTGAGCAACGGCTGCAACAGCGGCATATGAATAATCTGGGTAGTGCAATCAATGATCAGTAGCGACCGCGGTTCGGCCGTCGCATCCGAGGCGACTTCCACTGAGTGCAACCACGCCGGCACAGCCACCGCCGCATGTTCCAGCAACCAAATCCGCTCGGCGCCACAACGCAACGCTACGCGCCGCGCCCGCTCCGCGATCGTCAAGCCACAAACCTTGACCGTTGCCAGCGCCGGATCAAGCAATATCATCACGTCACATGGCAACGGTGCGGATACAAGCAAGGACGACGCGTCAGCAGCGGACATACAATGGGGTTGGTGTGTATTGCCGATTCCGCCCGCATCCGCAAGGGGCCGGGCTGTTACCGACTGGCAGCACCTGGCATTTTGGGTCGATTTTGCGCACGTAGCATCCACGTAAACCCACCTAGCTGCAGCAACGCCATCGTGCCGGCCACAATGACAAAACGCAGCAGCGGCGCCGACGCGGCGAGCGCTCGTTGAGCGACCAAGCCCACCACCAAGGCCACTGCCACAACCGCCAGGATCGGCGCGATCGATCGAAAAAATTGCGCCACCGACAAATCGATCAAACGAAACAATTGCACCGCGAGCACCGCGAACGCCACTGGATAGCCAACCGCCCAGGCCAACGCCACCGACGTGTAACCGAGGCTGGCGCCAAACAAATACGCGAAGGCCACAAACAACGTACTCAGGGTGACCGCAGCGACTATTTGATAGCGCAGCGTAAGCTCGGGTCGGCCCAGGCCGTCGAACACCGGCGGCCCCAAATGCGACAGCGCGCGCAACACCGCAACCGCCGCCATAACCCGCGCAGCGTTACCTGCCTCGGCGTATTCAGGTTTCGTCAACACCCACAGTGCATCGGTTGCAGTCACCAGCAGGACTGCAACAAAGCTCAGCACCACCATCAGATTTTGCCGTATGAAACGTAAAAACTGATCGATGACCGCGGCGCCGTCGCCACGAATTCTCGCAAACGCCGGAAACGCGACGCCAGTGACCACGCCGGAAATAAACCGCACCGGTTCAAGCACAAGTTCGTACGCGGCTCGGTATACGCCCACGGCGGTCGCACCAAAAAACAAACTAACGATTTGATAATCCAGGTTGGAATACAACTGAAACAGCAGCTCGCCGCCCGACGAGCGCAAGCCAAACTTGACGTCGTCGGCAACTTCACGGGGCACAAAATGCAGCGATGGCCGCCAGCGATAAAACAACGGCACGCCAACCGCGTACACTAACTGTCGCGCCAATGGGCCCAAGACAAAACACCACACACCCGCGCCGGCTGCTGCGGTGCCGACTTTAGTTGAAAACTCCGCCAGATTTGCGACCACCCGCACCAACGAGAGTTCTTTGAACCGCAACTCACGCTTGAGCAAGGCTTGATGTGTTGCGTAGCCGGTGCGCAACACCAACATGAGCCCAAACATGCGGACCAAATCGGTGATGACGGCGTGGCCGTGCACCGCGGCAAAGTACGGCGCAACCACCCACAACACGGCAAACATGCCGCCACCGGCCAAGACGTTGAGCCAAAATAAGGTCGAAAGCTGACGCTGATTGTGGCCACCGCGCGCGACCACGGCGGCAGCCAAGCCAAGTTCTGAGGCAATTTCGAGTGCGCCAAACATCGACACCACGGTCGTGGCAATGCCGTACTGTGCTTGGGTAACCCACAACCGCAAAATCACCAGGGTGCCAACGATATCGAGCACGGCGACTACCGACGCCGCCATGCCGACCCAAGCAAGGCCGCGATTGATTTTGTGACGTACGGGATCGGTCATGAACGCTGCACCGTCGCGGTATCATCGAAATGCGACGCGGTGCAAGGGCCACACTTGTACAAGGGATGGGGTGGCGGACGGTCACGTTATGCCTGCCCCGCGCCCCGCGTAAGTAACCAAGCTTATGAAGTCAGGTGCGACAGCGCGGCTACCTTACTTAGCGGTAGCTAGCTTCTTCTTCATTTTCGCAAGCAAACCATCGAAGCCATCTTTGTTGATTATCTTGATGAACTGACTGCGATAGTTGGCAACGAGGCCAACTCCGTCGGTGGCGATATCGACGACGTAAACGCCGCGGGCCGCGTCAGCCTCGACGGTGTAATCGACTTTGATCGAATACGGCCGGCCTTTGCGCTTGGCCTTGATCACGGTTTGCACAATGACTGCGTTGCCTTTGGGCGCAGCAACTTCGCCGATGTAATCGACGGTGAAGTCCAAATTCGACCGCATGCCGCGCACGTAATTGTCTTCGAGCAACGCGCGCAATACGGTGAGGTATTCCTTGCGCTGAGCTTCTTTAGCCTCGGCCCAATGTGATTCGAGGATCGCACGGGTGGCTAAGATGTCGAGATCAATGAAGCCTCGAACGGTTTCGGTAACAGCCGCAGCCATTTTGGCCTCTTCGGCGCTGCCCGGCGTTGTTTTTTGCTTGAGTTGCGCGGCGATGGTTACGTTGGCCGCTTTAACTGCAGCCAACGCGGTCCCTTTGGCTGGGATATTTTTGCTACCCGCCGGGGCGGCAGCGACGGAACCAAGCGCTGCGGCGCCAGCCACCGTTGGGGCTGCCACTTTTTTTGCCAACACTGGCGCCGACGCAGCGAACGTGAAGGCTGCGCTCATGAGAGTAATTCGGAACGTTCGTTTCATAGATGTCGCCAGCTTAGCGCTGCTCCGCCGGTTGGACGTTAGAATCGGCGCGAAATTCACCGCGCGCACGTCCAAGCCGGACCAAGGCCACATTCCAATCGGTTACCGCGGCCGACCACCGCGCCCGCATTTGAAACCAGGCCAAATAGGCATCGACCATGTCGCGGGGCTCGGCCGTCCCAATTGCCTGCGCTTGTAAAATGGAGGCAACCCAGGCCCGCGCCGCCTCTTCACCGTCGACGGTGGCCGCAACTTTGGCCTTAGCAGCATCAACTTGGGCCAACGCGCTGGCCACATCAAAACTTGCCACTGCGGCGGCCGCGCTGGCTACCACCTCGGCGCGCTTCGCTTGCACGTTGGCCCGGGCGGCTCGGGCCGCCACCGTCCAAGGATCAACGTTCCAACGCAGCACCAGTGCGAGGCCACCAGAGTTAGTATTAAACGGGTCATTGGCAAAAATGCTCGGCGGGTCTTCAATGCCTTGCGCTCGACTGGCTCCGACCTGGGCCACCACTGCGAGATCCGGCCATGCTTGCCGACGCTCGAGCTGGGCCAACGCAGCCGCGGCCGTAACGCCAGCCTGCGCTGCACGCAGTTGCGGACGATCCGCCGTCGACGTTGCATTGAGATATCCCGGTGCCATGTCCACGGCGACTAAGTCGTCCTCGTCGACATCGGCCTCGGCTCGTTGGGTCAAAGCGCGCAAGCCGGCAAGCGCTTGCGCTTCGGCCATCACCGCATCGGCCCGTTGCGCTTTGGCTTCGGCGATCAACACGGCAACACGTTGTCGATCTTGCACCGACATGTCCTTGCCATCTTCGCTGTTGAGGGCTGCGGTAATTTCATCGAGTCCGTCGTCGAGCATCCAACGTAGCGTGCGCGCCAACTTCACGCCCCAGTAGGCTCGGGCCACTTCAACTGCTGTGTCACCGGCTTGTTCATCCAGCAATGCCGTACTCGCGCGATAGCCGGCTTGCGCAGCGTGCCGCGCCGCCGCAATTTTGCCAAATGTATACAACGGCTGCGTGATGGTGAGTGAAGCACCACCAAACGCGCCGCTAAACGCCAAGCTTTGATTGCGCGGCGTGGTCACCGTGCATTCAGCATTGCTGCAACTCGCTTTGGGACTAGGGCCGACAAACGCAGTTGCGGACAGCCGTGGCATCCGTGCGGCATCGGCTTCATCTTCCCGCGCTGCGGCCACCTGCGCATCGAGGCGTGCCATGGCGACCCGCGGATTTTTCATCGCTGCCGCGGTTGCTTCACGCAACGTCAACCGATGCACAGCTACGGGTGGCGGGGCCGGTGCATCGGCCCAACTGTGGGCGGCTCTTGAAACAACTGCTGCGATTACAAACAGGCTCGGTCGCATGAGCCCTTCATAGCATGGCTACCAAACTGTCGCGGTGCCACGCGGTCGCCTGATGCGCCCACGCCCACGGCCCTCGCTGATCAGCGAACTTTCCAAGGCGGATTCACCCGGTTTTTGCCGCCGTAGTACAAACACAACACATTGCCCGACGGATCGATCAAGCGGGCTTCTCGCCACAACCAGGCTTCATCTTGCGGCAGCTGCGCGAAGGAAAATCCCCGGCCTTCGAGCTCGGCAACTTTGGCATCGACATCATCGCATTCGAAATAAATCACCGTCTGCGGTGCCAAGGCATCGGCCGCAGGGACCTGCCCGTTATCATCCGGCTCAATCGAGTGCAGCGAAAATGTCGCGTCACCGTCCGGCACCCAAAAACGCACGTAGTGTGCCGAATCGACAATGAGCTTAAAGCCCATGCGCACGTAGAACTCTTTCGACACCGTGATATCGAGCGCAGGCAACATGACTTGATTGAGGCGCATGTTGCGATTGCTAAATTTCGTGAGGCATCAGCCGGCGTGGCGCGCGAAAATACCGCAACGGCGAATACGGTGCAAAATTTGAAACTCGTGAGGTGTACAGGTCGGCGTAGTTATTGACTTGCTCACCGAACCGCGAGTTCTCGTTGCCTTCACGCAGACACGACCCCCAGTGGGGATTGTACCCACGCTCCAGCCGGGCTTCGAGCGAATCCACTTCGGAAGTCATCAGCGCTGCCCGATCGCGCAAGCCATCGATCGACGCACGAGTTTTTTTACGTTCTTCGTCCAGCTTGGCCCGCGTCGCTGCGGGCAAGGTATCGTCGTCGAGGAATCGCTGGATTTTCTTGAGCCGCAACGATTGAAAATCTACTTCGGATTCCAAGTTGCGATTGCGCCGATCGAGCAAATCCCGATCTCGAATTTGTCCATCCATGCGATCACTCACTGCGATCTCGCGTTCCAGTTCTTGCAAAACCATGGCAGTGCGCCACATGTGCTGTTTGCGCAAACGCAAGATGTCGCCGTAAATGTGATCGCCGATATAGAGGCAGTTCTCACCACGAATATTGGTCGCTTGTTCAAACTCAACAACGTTGCCGCCTTGGTAGACCTTGTCGCGAAACAGTTGCTTCGAGTTATCGACTGGCGACACCGCGCCGGTTTTACCGTCGACTTGCATGAATGGACGTTGCTCATTAAAAAACGCTGGTTTGGCACCACCGACAATGACCAGATCGAAGTAGTTGCGCCACGACGGGTAGGCTTTGCGTTCACCATCGAGCAAAAAGGACATCACGGCATCGGTGTAGTCCCACAGCGAATTGGTCAAGACGAACAGCTTCTTGCCCGACGACCGCAGCTTGTGCAAGGCTTCAGCCAGCAGCGGGTCTTTCACAATGAACGATGCCAAGTTCGCTTTGATTACCGACTTGAGCGTGTCGTCGCGATGCGCTTCGTCAATTGCCATCCGAATGTCGTGAAATAAAATGGCGTAGTCGACGGCCGGCCGTTTGCCTGCAGCGGTTTGACTGTCGTACCAATCTACCAACGTCATATACATGACGACTTCGGGCAACCCAAACAACGTATCGATCCATTCAAAACGATCTTGATCGAAATTCTGTTTTTCGGCGCCGTACGCTGCGCGCCGTTCGTCTTGGCTCAACAAGCGCGAGCCGTGAAAGCACCGCCCAACATAACTATGCCGATCCATCTTGAACACGTTGCCCAACTTGCGATCAACCATCAGGCCGCGGATAGCCCATTGTGGATCGTAGGTAAGCTCTAAAATGTCGCGCGGGTAATCGTGCTTCTCGATGAGCTTTTTAAGCGTTAACTCAATCGATAGACTCTCAAGCTTGTCTTGATGATAGAGCGCAAGCGTGTAGTCCATATCGAACCCAATCATTTCGATCGAATCCATACGCAAATTTCGATTGCAGAACACGCGGTTCTTGCGTGCTACATCGATCTCGGTGGAGGTCTCGCTAAGTAACGCTGCGAGTTGCGGATCTAGATCGAGCCCATTGCCAGCCATGTAGTGATATTGTAACGCGAAAACGCAACTAAACACGGGCTGAGTCACCGATTGCGGTTGTGTATGGCGACGTAGGGTCATGAGGGTACCGAGATCTATTGAACCAGTTCCAGCAATCGCAAAGCCATTGCCGCATTGCAGCGTGCGACCGCGACCGTTAGAGTCGGGACATGTCAGCGCCCGCTTGGAATCGTATCGACGAACCTTTTGAACAGTTGATTTCGGCCGAAGAGATCGCCACCCGAACCGCCGAACTTGGCAGGCAAATCACCGCCGACTACGCCCAATACACCGGCACCGCCGACGTAGTGATCCTCGGTGTACTCAAAGGCTCGATCCTGTTTATGGCGGATCTGGTCAAGCACATCGCACTGCCAGTGTATCTCGATTTTATTGCGATCTCGTCGTACGGCGATGCGTCGACCTCCTCGGGCGTGGTGCAAATCACCCAGGACCTAACTCGCTCGGTTGAAGGCAAGCACATCATTGTCATTGAAGACATCGTGGATACCGGGCACACCGTGGAATACCTGATGGCCAATCTCGCCACCCGCCGACCGGCCAGCATCCGGCTATGCTCGCTATTACATAAGCCCGACCGCGCTGAGCGCGACGTCAAAATCGACTATCTAGGCTTCACCATCCCTAATAAATTTGTCGTCGGATACGGGCTGGATATCGCACAGCTACATCGCAACCTTCCGTTTATTGGATTTGTAAAAAACCCCTGACCTATGAATCAAGCGCAATTGCAGAAACTGCCGGCGGTACTTTTCGAAATCGGAAAGTTGGTGGGTTCTGACGTAGATCCAGGCTTGTTGCTGACGCGCATCGCCGAATTGGTGTGCCAGGTCATCGACGCGCAGGCCTGCTCGGTCATGCTGTTAGATGAATCGCGCGAGCGTTTGATGACGAAAGCCGCCTACGGTTTGCGCGCCGACCGTCTTCTTTCGTTGTCGTTTGCAGTAGGTGAAGGGGTCGCTGGATGGGTCGCCCAACATGGCGATGCCGTGTTGCTGCCAGACGCCGTCGCCGATTCACGGTTTCTCCAACTACCTGGCAATCGAACCATGATTGCCTCGCTGATCTGCGTGCCGTTGATTGCGCGCGGTGAACGGGTTGGCGTGGTGACGGCAACCAGCAATCACAAAAACGCATTCCAACAGAGTGACCTTGAATTGGTGAGTTTTATCGCCACCACGATTGCACTGGATATCGAAAATGTACGGCTACATCGGGTGGCAGTCACCGACCCCCTGACTGGCGTTTACAATCGTGAATTTCTCGGCACGAAGCTGCCGGCGGAAATTGAAATGGCGATCGCGCGCGGCCGGTCGCTTTCGGTTGCGATGGTCGACGTTGATCACTTCAAACGCATTAACGATGCCCACGGCCACGGCGTCGGCGACGTTGTGTTAGCAGCCATTGCCGGGCGGCTCCGCAATGCGATTCGTGCTGGCGACATCCTGGTACGCTACGGCGGCGAAGAGTTTTTAGTGCTGCTGCCCAAGGCTGGCATTGAACGCGCTAGCGAAGTTGGCGAACGAATTCGCGAACGCGCGTGTGACGGCCCAATCGATGCCGGCAACGACATTTTGGTTGAGATTACCGTCTCGGTCGGCGTAGCCGAACTGCGTACCGAGCCGCTCGAAACCATGCAGGAATTCATCGCGCGGGCCGATACCGCATTGTATGCAGCCAAAGCGGCTGGCCGCAATTGCGTGCATATCGCGGAGTAAAGAGCGCAATTGATTCGCAGACGCGGCATAATTATGCACGATGAGCGACACCAATGAGCTGACGCCCGAGTCGCGCGCCGCGTCACCACCGGCGTCGCCACCGGCCGGAGAAATAGCGGAAGGGATTAACACCGCTGCCCCACCCGCCATTGCACCGCCACCGCCGGGTGGTGGCCAAAGCATGCTTGACCACGCGCTTGCAGCCGGGTTGCCGCCCGGGCCGACGCAGCACGGCGCACCAAGCACCGGCGCGCGCCGCATTGGGCAACGCAACGCTGACGTGAGCGACGGCGGTAGCACCAAGGACGACCATGACATGGGCCAAGCCAGTGGACCGCGGTCACGACGGCCGGTCGTGCTCGCCGCAGTGGCCACGTTAGCCGCAATTTTGATTGCGTTAGCGGTGGTGCTAGGACGCTTCAACGCACAGCGCTTAGCGATCCATTGCGAACCAAATCGCATTGTTGCCACCGCCGGTCGCAGTTTTCCACCATGGGGCGAAAGCCCACTTGAGGCACCCGAATTCGCCGCTATCCCGATTCCCAAAAACACCGAGTGTACGTCGCGGACAACCAGCAATCGCGTTGAACTGGAAGACTGGTACCTCGCGGCCTTGATGGAACAGGCAACCGCAAGATTATCGACACGCCTAGTCGCCGACGTCGACCTGGCAAGCAAACAGCTTGAACAAGCGTTGTTATTGACTCGCACCGCAACGCGGCGAGATGCCCGCAAGGAAGTTGATCGCTTGGTTGGCGATGTTGAATATTGGCGCGCTGCGGCCCACCTCAAAGCCTCGGCGGACGCATTGCTCGACGCTGCCGCGCAATTCGACACTGCCGCCAAAAAACGGCCACGCCACGCCACCGATGCGGCCGAATGGGCCACCCACGTCCGGCGCTTGGTCGACGTGTTACGAGCTGGCCCAACCGATGGCCGAGGCACCAGCCTGAGCACTGGCGCTGGGCCATCGCCTGGCGAAAACCCCGAAACCCCGACGACGTCAACAACGCCACGGCCAAGCCCAGGCGATGGCAGCGCAGCGCCCAGCGCACCGGAGCTGCCCGCCACCAGTTCGCCGTCGCCAGCAACTGGGGGCGTGTTGCTTTAGCAGCACAGCATCGACGCTGGCCCGCCGACCCGCATTAAACGGAAGTTGCGTTTACGTTATGGGCGACGACGACGACTCACGACAAGCCCCACCAGGATCAGCAACCCCGCGGTCGTGCGCGCGCCACCGTTGCGGTCGCTGCTAGAGCACCCCCAGCCACCGTCGGATGCGCCCGCACCTGCGCCTTCGTCGTCGGTCAGGTCATCGGGAAACGTGCCGGTCGGCGGTGCCGTTGGCGTGCCACACATCGCGCCAACTGCGAAACCTTGGCCTGGGGATGTAGCCAAGCGGGCCTCGGTCGCCGGTCCGTAATCACCGTCCTCCGCGATCAAGTCGTTAGGATTGTTTCGGTTCCACAAACGTTGGAAGGCATGAACATCAGCACCACGAATATCGGGCGAACTGAGGTGCTCAAAATGCACCGCGTCGCCCGCGACATTGTCGTCCCAACCATTGCTGCGCAAGCGGCTACCAACGGCAGCATAGTTGCTCACGTCAAGCGCGCGGCCACTCTCGTGGTTCGAACGCCCTGGCAGCGCGGCCGCCGTAATGCCGCAACGCCCCAAGTCCTTCCAGCGCCGCAATAAATACTGTTGCGCCACCGTTCGAAACGCGCTGTTGATCTGAATCGTAGTGCCCGCGGCGGCTTGGATCAGCGCGCTGTGCGCCTCCGGATCGAGGTATGGCAGCACGGCCGCGCTCGAAAAAATGATCGTTGCGGTTGGTTCAAACCGCGCCAATTGGCCGGGCATCATGCAGTTGACTTCGTCAGCAATTTGCAGGGACAACCCCAACACAACTGCCGTTGAGCACGCACTGGTTTCGTAAGATTTGACGGTTGCGGCCTGACTCGTCGTGCCGAATTGTTCGGGCTCGGCGCAGCCCAGCAACGCCAACGCGCTCACGCCGATGCACAACACGATTTGTCGCAACATAGCCGCCACGGTAGCAAACTCACCGCGATCACAGCGGCGCGCGGTTATGACATTGTTGTCATAATTGGTCACGGCTACGTTCAAATTGTCGGACATCCTGATCGACGGCGGCATCGAATGTATTGGAACGGACTACACAAACGCTGCTGTCGTAGTCCGTCGATGCGGTGGACCTACCGACGTAGGTCCAGCGCCAAACTTACACGCTACGTTGCGTAGTTTTTTCTGCAGGTCGGCCCACCTGCGGTTGCGGCAAGCCAGGCACCAGATCGCGAATCTGCCACGCTGCGGTTTCTAAGCGCTCGGCCGCATGCCGTTGCCGGGCCGCAATATTGCGCGACAACGCAATAATCACAACGCTGGCCGCAACCAGCGCAGCGACCGACGCCACGTGCATCGGCAACGCCGAAAAATATACCACCGGTGAATGTAGTTCCATCCCACCGTTAACAAACCGATAGGTCGGCGACAACACGCCCAATTCTTCGAGCAGCCACGGCACCAGCACACCTGATGACAACAATGCCGCGACAACCGGGGCCCGGCCAAAACGCGGATGCGCCATGTACGCCATCAACGTGATCGCGACTAACGTCGGCGCAAAAAAGAAAGGACTGCTAACCCGCACCACGAACGCAATGAGCAACGCATTAAACGCCACGTTGAGGTACAGCGACGATGAGGTCAGGCCCGGCGTACGTGTGATCCACCAAATATGGCCCGCCGTGAGCACGGCTAAGGGCGCCAAGGCCGCGACCACCGGCCACGATCGCACGCCTGTCCAAAACATAACGGGAATGAATAGGCAGTACATCAACAGCGACCAAGCCTGCCGCCGGCCTTGGGTCCGCGCGTGTTCGTCGTCGAGCGCGGCTAGGCGGGTGGTCACCTCGGGCGGCGTCTCGCGTGGCGGGGTGAGCACCAATTGCGCAACCAGGTCAGCCGCATCGCGGGACGCCGGGTCAAGCGCGAGGGCTCGACCTGCCGCGCGCATTGCTTCACGGCGTGCGTGACCACCAACTCCTGATTCCAACGCTGTGCGCGCTTCTACGACATGCTCGGCGGCCAGGGCCGAGCGCACGTTAACATCGCGCTCACCGTCGAGGAATCGTTGCACGGCGTCGGCAAGATCACGCGCACTTGCAAAGCGATGCGCCGGTTCCACCGCAGTGGCCCGCTGGCAAATCGCATCGAGCTCCGGTGGCGAGTCAGGCTCCACGCGCGACGGACGCGCATCCACACCCAAAAATATGCCCGCGACTTCGCCCTTGGCCGCGTTGGGATGCAGCCGCTGCCCGGTCGAAATTTCGTACAGGATACAACCCAAGGCGTAAATGTCGGCAGCCGGCCCCACCCGTTCACCGCTCACCTGTTCGGGCGCCATGTAGCCCGGCGTGCCCAGCACCGTGCCGACCAGCGTTTCTTCACCATCGATTTCTTCGTCGGCATTTGCGCCACCGGCAAGTGGATGGGTCTGGCCTTCAACGGCGATGGTCCGAGCCACACCCCAATCGAGCACATAGGCTTCACCAAAGTCACCCAGCATAATATTGGCGGGCTTAAGGTCGCGATGAATTACTGACTTCTGGTGCGCGAACTCGATCGCCATACACACATCGACAAACGCCCGCCATAAACGTCTGCGCAAGCCGGCGATGTCTTCGGTTGGTTTCAACAGCAAGAAGCTCAAGGATTTGCCGCGCAGGCGTTTCATGACAAAATACGGGCGACCTTCATCATCGTTGGCAAGGTCATAAACCGGGACGACGGCGGGGTGATCCAGCCGGCCTTGAACCTTGGCTTCACGCACAAACCGCGTCAAATCGTCGCTGCACGGCTCTGCCTCCAGCATGCGTTTGAGTGCGACTTCGCGACCGATCCGCTCGTCATAAGCCACCAACACTTCGCCCATTCCACCGTGGCCCAAAGGCATCCCAATTCGATAGCGTTGCGCAGCGAGACTGGGACGAGGCGACCGGGTCCGTGGCCGCCCGGGGGACGCCTGCGTTGGGGCCGTGGTTGGCCGATCACGCATGGTCACATCGGTCGAGGGCCGTTGCGCGCGAGTTACATCGTCATCATCGGTCACCGCGACATAGTAAGCCGGGACGGCCGCAACACGCCACTTCTCAGCTCGCCCCAGCTAGGGTATGCAGGGGGCGCAACCATGAACGCCGACCTAGTTTCCCATTCATCAGGCCTCGAGCCCCCGCTGTTGGTGACCAATGCCGCAGCCTACCATTTCGCCAATCTAGGTGAATTGCCGGCCTTGCGCCTACGGTTACAAGCGTTCTGCCGCACCGCGCAACTGCGCGGCACCATCTTGCTGAGCACCGAAGGTGTCAATCTGTTTGTGGCCGGCGATCGCGGTGCGGTCGATGAGCTGCTGTCCGAATTGCGGACCATTCCAGGCCTGCGTGACCTCAAAGCCAAATACAGCCTCAGTGCGGCCCAACCTTTTCGCCGCATGCTGGTCAAGATCAAAAAAGAGATCATCGCGTTTGGCATCACGACGATTGACCCCATCGGCCGACCAGCACCACGCATTGCACCGGCCCAGCTCAAAGCCTGGCTCGATGAAGGGCGCGACGTCGTCTTGCTCGATACCCGCAACGACTATGAAGTCAAACTCGGCACGTTTCGCAACGCCCATGCCATCGGCGTCGATCACTTTCGGCAATTTCCCGAGGCGGTCAACGGTTTGCCCGCAACCATGAAAGATCAGGTCATCGTGTCTTTTTGCACGGGCGGTATCCGCTGCGAAAAAGCCGCGCCGTTTTTGATCGACCAGGGCTTTGCGAATGTGTATCAGCTCGATGGCGGCATCCTGAAATATTTCGAAGATTGCGGCAACGCGCACTATGATGGGGATTGTTTTGTATTTGACCAACGGGTTGGGCTCGACCCCGCGCTGGCGCCGGCACAATGTGCACGCTGCATCAGCTGTCAAGCCCCGGTCATTGAAAGCCATGATGGCGGTGCGGCTCATGATGCCGCGCCGCGCTGTCGCGCTTGTCAGCTGCAAAGCGCCGCTGCCGTGGTCGAAGTGGTGGCGCAACGTCAACGCGCGTTGCGCCATGTGATTTCGCCGCTACCCGGTAAAGGACCGTACGACAACTACCGGCCGATCAAAATTGGCCTCGAGTATGATCGGCAAGCCATCGCGACAGTACTGACCGCCATGTTCGATCACGTGCCCGCGCAACAGTGGCTCGATGCCCTCCACGCCGGTCGCATCGTGCGCACCAACCTCGAAGCAGTTACCGCCGACCATCCGGTCCGAGCCGGCGAACGCTATCTGCATTGCCTGCCCGACACCTGCGAACCCGATGTCAATGCAGCCATCGAATTCCTATGGGAAGACGACGCGCTGGTCGTCGTCAACAAGCCTGCACCATTGCCGATGCACCCCAGCGGCCGCTTCAATCGCAATACGTTGACGTTTATCGTCGGTGAGGTGTTTGCCCCGGAACGGCCACGCCTGTGCCACCGACTCGACAGCAATACCACCGGCGTTGCCATCTTGGCCAAAACCAAACACACCGCCCACATTGTGCAGGCCCAATTCGACCGCGGTTTGGTGCGGAAGCGCTATGTAGCGCGGGTGCAAGGCCATCCCGCCGCCGACACGTTTGCATGTGATGCGCCAATTAGTGCCGAGGCCGGGGTGGCTGGGTCGCGCACCATTGATGAGGTTGCGGGCCTCGCTGCGCGCACCGAATTTACCGTGCTCGCCCGGTTGTCCGATGGCACCGCCTTGATCGAAGCGCGTCCGTTAACCGGACGTACCAATCAGATTCGCGTGCATCTGTGGGAGCTCGGGTTGCCGATTGTTGGCGATCAAGCGTACTTACCAAACCGGCAGCACGGCGAGACCCAAACCGGCAGCACGGCAGACGCACCGCTATGTTTGCACGCACATCAAATTGAATTTCGTCACCCACTCGATGAAAAGCTGCACACGTTCACCGCGCCGCTGCCGGTGTGGGCCGACGCGAGTGAGGCGCCCCCCTTGGCAAGCAAGTAACGGCCCGGCTACGGGAGTGCGGGCACGCGCAGCGGCGACGGATGCGGACAAGCCCAACCAGCTAATGGCACAAAGAATCCCTTTTTAGAGGATTTTTTTCCAAGAACCTTTGGTGCTGCCACCGGTCGAAGTGAAGGGTTCACCGACGACGTTGAGCACCTTGCCTTTTTTTGAGAACTTCTTCGCCGCATCGCTCGAGAGTTTGCCGGTGTAAACCACGGCAAGATTCAACGCCACGAACTTTTTGATTTGCTTCTTGTAAGCGGTGCCAATTTCTTCGTCGTCACATAGTTCTTTGAGCGCCGTCACGGCTTCAAGGCTGGTGGAACCTGCAGTTTCAATGGCGTTGACACGCGTCCGATCCACTTTCTTGAGGTTCTTTTCGGACATTGCAACGTCGACGGTTTTCCAATCCAGTTTCACCACAAACGCTGCATTACCGCACGAGGCTTTGACGTCGTTGCCAGCAGCCGTCAACGCTTCGTCAACTTTGTGGCTAGCGATGCGCTCTTCAACGGTTTGACCATAACTATTTTCGGTCACATCGACATCGTCGTCCGCACCGGCCGACGACGCGTTGCTGGCTAACAACGCAAGCGCCAACGGCGCAACGCAAAACATGGTTCGAAAATTTCGCATAATGATTCCCCCGAAAAAAAATACACAGCGATATGCCGCATCTGTAGGGTGCCCCTTCGTGCAGGCCGACACAAGCGCCAGCGCGGGTTACAGCACCAAGCGAATACCCGCGCCTAAACTGGCTGCGGGAATCGCGTTGACGGTGCCTTGAACATAGATTTTTAACCGCCATAAATTGAGCTGCACACCGAGCAGCGCCCGCGGTGCCAGTGGATGCGGCGTGTTGCTGCCGTCGAGTTTGATATCGGCTTGCGCTAACTCTGTCGCACCATCACTGCTGCGCAAACTGCCCAACATATTCGCGTTGACGGCGGTCTTGCCATATTGCAAATCGATACCAGCGCCCGCGTACACGGTGGCCAGCAGCGCAATGCGAAATCCCGTCGTGACTTCCACGGGTACCGTCATGGTCGTGGTCGTTAAATCAAACGTCCCGGTCGAAACCAACTTTAACGTGGCATTGCCTTGATCAATATCGGTCGTGATTGCGCGATCGGTGCCCAGGGTCCAGCGTAAAAATTCAACGCCAGCCGTCACATCGAGGCCATTCCACAACAACAACGTCGCGGCCAAGCCTTCCCGTGGTTTAAGCAATTTGTATTGCAGGTGCGCGCCGGCGCCACTGATGGTGCCGCGCAGGTCATCGCTGGCGGCTTTATAGTACAGCCCATGTCCGGAAACCGTCCAACGCGGCAAATCCCAACTACCCAAGTTGAGCGCAGCCATCACAGCAAAGTTCGCCGCCGCACCGCCAACCGGCCGCTCGCGCGATGGTACGCCGTCGCTCACCGCCGAGACGGTAGCCCCGATGCCAATGATGGCGTGATTCGGCAACGACGCATAATCAACCCCAAGGCCACGATTCGAAAACGACGCAGCGTCGGCGAACCCCCGCAAAAAACCGTCCACATTATTGACGCGGTAGGCGTCGTTGATGCGGGCAGTAATATCGTCTGAAAATGTTTGCGCCGTCGAGCCTTGCGCCGCCGCGAAGGCTTGACCTTCGGGTGTCAGCGTAACCGTGACCGACGACTGGGCCTGCACCACAGCAATTGGCAACATCAACATCGCAACCACAACACCCATTAGTTTTCGCATTAGCGCCGATGGTAGCGTACTTGGCCCCACCGCAGCAATGCGTGGCCTCGTGGCATCGCGCGCAGACCTGCCGCAACCTGACTTAATCGACTAGGAATAACCTATCGCGAACGGTTTGAACCGAGGTTGTTTGCTCAGCGCAAACAAGGTACCTAAGCGCTGCATCCCCACCGGCGCGTCCCTTCCGCTCGCGCCATTGCGTGACATGTAACCCAGAGCACTTGTAGGCATCCTTCATGACATTACAGTCCGCGCAGTTCGCGCAGTTCGCGTGGGTTACCCACCAAGTTCCAGTTACCAAATGGCTCAAGACCGAAGTTGCCAGCCGTGCGCCGCATTTGCATTTTGCATTTTCGCGGCCCGGCCTTACCACCTTCAAAATTACCGGAACCGCAAACGACACGATCGTAGTGCCAAGCTCATTCGCCCGCGCTTGGGGCTTATCGGTCGGCCGCGCCACCAAAGTTGCCGAGGTGCTGGCCTTGATTACACCACTCGCGCGCAACGCTGGTGCACCGCTGCGCTTGCATGTATTCGAACGCGACATCGACGTCCCCGTCGACGAACAAGACCCAACCGTGCGAGGCACGCGTGCGCGCGCCATCGAAGCCGATCTCCGTGCCATTGCGCCAAGCGAAGGCATACTGTTTGAAGTCGAAGCCAAAGCCAATGTTGGCGATCGCGTGATCGATGTCATCGTCCCTCATGCAAGCGAACCCAACGAAGCGTGGCTGGTCGGCACCCATCGCCACAGCGCCATGCACGGACCGTGGCCCGGCGGCGTCCAGCACGTGGCCTTGCCCGAGGAAGCACCGTCACGCGCTTGGTGCAAAATCGAAGAAGCGCTGCGCTGGGCTGACCTAACCCCAAGCCCCGGCCAGGACGCCGTCGAAATTGGATCATCGCCAGGTGGCGCAACCTACGCGCTGTTATGCCGCGGCCTCAACGTGTATGGCGTTGATCCAGGCGAGATGCATGCGCGGTGCGTCAACTTTCGCGGCCCGCATCACAACCGCTTTGTGCATTTACATATGCCGGCCGCCGAAGTGCCCAAGTCGCAATTGCCACCGAAATACCAATGGCTCTTGTCCGACGTCAACTTGGCCCCAATGGTCGCCATGCGCTACATCGAACGCTTCGTTGCCCTCGCCCACGGTGGCCTCAAAGGCGCGGTGCTGACCCTCAAGCTCAACGACGATGGCGTATTTGCAGCGCTGCCGCGCATCCTAGCTCGCATCGACAAACTCGGGCCTAAAACCGTGCGGGTTACCCAATTACCGTCGCACCGCAGTGAAGTTGTTGCGATTCTAACGTTCTGATTGTTGCTGTCCAACGTTCGCACAATCGCCCACCACTACACGTCGAGATCATCGAGCGACGCGACCACACGGTTGGGTTGATACGAAAACTTCGCCAGCTGCTCGCGCCGGGTTACGCCGGTCAGTACCAGCACCGCTTCGACGCCAGCTTGCACCGCACCGATGATATCGGTCGCCATGTTGTCGCCGATCATGACCGCGTCCTCCGAGTGCACCCCCAGAAAATTCAACGCCGTGCGCATCATGAGGGGATTCGGCTTACCGACGAAGAATGGCGCAATCCCGCTCGCGCTTTCGATCAGTGCAGCCATCGCGCCGTTGGCTGGCGCCAAGCCATATTCAGTGGGGCCCGAGACATCGGGATTGGTTGCGATAAACTTTGCGCCAGCGACGATAAAGCGGATGGCACGGGTAATTTGATCCAAGTCGTAAGCATTGGTTTCGCCCAGCACTACATATTCGGGGTGATGATCCGTGATCACAAAACCCACTTGGTGCAGCGCTTCGCTTAGGCCACTTTCGCCAATCACGTACGCTGTGCCGCCTGGGCCGCGTTGCGATTCGAGAAACCGCGCCGTCGCCATCGCCGACGTGAAAATATGGGCTGAACTAATCTGTATACCCATTTGGCCGAGGCGATAACTCAAATCGCCGGGCGTATAGATAGGATTGTTAGTCAGCAACAAATATTTGAGTTTCTTGGCTTCGAGCCGCGCTAAAAATTCGCGCGCGCCGGGAATCGGCACCCGGCCCGAGACTAAGACCCCGTCCATATCGATGAGGTAACTCCTGGCAGGCGATGATGCGACCATGCGACATGGTAGCCGATTCATGGCGCGGCATGGTGACGCGGTGAACACAGGACGGTAGCGCTTGGCTGCCGTGCCTCGCGGTCGGCCCGAGCCCGCGAAGGTTTTACCAGCCAGCAGATCGAGATTTCCGCGAAAACCGGCCCCGAAACCTGGAAAATTGCGCTGGTAGGACGTACCTAAGGGCTCGAAACAACAAGGACAACGGAAGTACTATGAGCTGGTTCCAACGTTACATGCGCTCGTCCATTGGCGCCAAACAAGTAATGGCCGTCACCGGCTTGGGGATGGTGCTATTCGCCATCATCCACATGATCGGGCACCTGCAAATGTTTGGGGGCCAAGACATGTACAATGCGTACGCCCACACACTGCAAAACCTTGAAATCAAGTGGCTTGCACGAGCGGGCCTGATTGGCATGGTGATGATCCACGTCGCCACCGCCATCAGTTTAGTCATGAAAAATCGTGCGGCGCGCCCGGTCGCGTACGCCATGTACAAACCTGCCGCGTCAACACCGATGAGCCGCTACATGGCGCTCACCGGCTTGGTGATTATGGCGTTTATCATCTACCACTTGCTGCACTTTACGATCGGCACTGTGCAGCCGCAGTTCCACCACATGCTCGACGGCAAAAACCGTTACGACGCCTACTCCATGTTCGTGCGCGGCTTTCAGAACGTTGGCATTTTCGCCAGCTACGCAGTCGCAGTGTTCATGCTGTGCATGCACTTAGGTCACGGCGCTTCGTCGTGGATGCAATCGCTCGGTTGGCGGCACCCGAAATACGGCACCGATAAAATCGGCCCGGTGATCGGCATCGTGCTGTTCCTCGGCTACATCGCACCACCTGCTGCAGTGTTGCTCGGCGTCATCAAGCTGCCCGGCGCGGCGTAGTCGGCGGCGCGGCGCCCCAGCGCGCTGCGTCGATTTTCAATTCACGCTTATTCCGCTAACCCACCACGCGTTACTCGCGCGGATCCTCCCGCCTCTCACGGAGAATCACCATGGATCTCAATTCAAAAATTCCCGACGGTCCCATCGAACAAAAATGGGAAAATGCCAAGTTCAACTTCAAGCTGGTGAACCCAGCCAATAAGCGTAAGTACAAAGTTATCGTTGTGGGCTCGGGCCTGGGCGGCGGTGCCGCTGCCGCAACGCTGGCGGAGCTCGGCTACCAAGTGTCGTGTTTCTGTTTCCAAGATTCGCCACGTCGCGCCCACTCGATTGCGGCGCAAGGTGGCATCAACGCCGCCAAGAACTACCAAAACGACGGCGACTCGGTGCACCGTTTGTTCTACGACACCGTCAAAGGCGGGGACTTTCGCGCCCGCGAAGCCAATGTGCATCGCTTAGCCGAAGTGTCGGTCAACATCATCGACCAGTGCACGGCGATGGGCGTGCCGTTCGCACGTGAATACGGCGGCACGTTGGCCAACCGTTCATTCGGCGGCGCCCAAGTGTCGCGGACGTTCTACGCCCGAGGCCAAACCGGTCAGCAATTGTTGCTTGGTGCGTATGCCGGACTCAATCGGCAAATCGCGGCTGGTAAAGTCAAAATGTTTACCCGTACTGAAATGCTCGACCTTGTCGTCGAAGACGGCAAAGCCGTGGGCATTGTGGTGCGCGACCTGGTCACGGGTAAAATCGAATCACACGCGGCCCATGCCGTAGTGATGGCAACCGGTGGCTACGGCAACGTGTACTACTTGTCGACCAACGCCAAGGGTTGCAACGTAACGGCCACCTATCGCTCGTACAAACGCGGCGCGGGTTTTGGCAATCCGTGTTTCACCCAGATTCACCCAACCTGTATTCCGGTGTCGGGCGACTACCAGTCCAAGCTCACACTGATGTCGGAATCGTTGCGCAACGACGGCCGAGTCTGGGTCCCTAAAAACAAAGCCGATATCGAAAAACGTCCGGACCAAATCCCCGACGAAGATCGCGACTATTACTTGGAGCGCAAGTATCCAAGCTACGGCAACTTGTCGCCTCGGGATATCGCTTCACGCGCGGCCAAGGAACAATGCGATGAAGGTCGTGGCGTTGGCCCGGGCGGTCGCGGTGTGTATTTAGATTTCCGCGATGCCATCAAACGCGATAGCGAAGCCAAAGTCCGCGAGAAGTACGGCAACCTGTTCGACATGTACGAGCGCATCACCGGTGAAAATCCGTACAAGGTACCGATGCGCATCTACCCAGCGGTGCACTACACCATGGGTGGCCTTTGGGTTGACTACAATCTACAGTCGACGATTCCCGGCTTATTCGTGTTAGGCGAAGCCAACTTCTCTGATCACGGCGCCAATCGCTTGGGCGCCTCGGCGCTGATGCAGGGCCTCGCTGACGGCTACTTCGTCATTCCGCACACGTTGGGCAACTACCTCGCCGGCATCAACGCGGCGGCGCTGGCACCAACCAGCAACGCGGCATTCAAAGACGCCGAAGCCGAAGTCAAAGCCGGTATCGCCAAGCTGCTCGCCATCAAAGGCAAGCGCACCGTCGATTCGTTCCACAAAGAACTCGGCACTATCATGTGGGAATACTGCGGCATGGCGCGGACCAAAGCAGGCTTGGAAAAAGGCATCGAGCTAATCCGCGAGTTGCGCGGCAAATTCTGGACCGATCTCAATATTCTCGGCGGCAACGATACCTACAACCAATCCTTGGAAAAAGCCGGCCGCGTCGCTGACCTGCTGGAATTCGCTGAACTCATGTGCCAAGACGCGCTTGAGCGCGAAGAGAGTTGCGGCGGTCACTTCCGACTCGAATACCAACAAGAGGGTGAAGCGTTGCGCAACGATGACAAGTTTTGCCACGCCGCGGTGTGGGAATACAAAGGCAAAGATGCGGCACCCGTGCGGCACATTGAGCAGCTGACCTTTGACAACGTTAAACTCGCAACCCGTAGCTACAAGTAGGCACCCATGTCTGACATGAATCTTACCGTTAACGTCTGGCGGCAAAAAGACGCCAAGAGCCCTGGCAAGATGGTGGCGTACAAGGTCGCCGGCATCTCGGCGCACGCGTCATTTTTAGAAATGCTCGACGTGCTCAATGAGCAACTGCAAAACAACGGCGAAGAACCGATCGCTTTTGATCACGACTGTCGCGAAGGCATTTGTGGATCGTGTTCGCTGATGATCAACGGTCGGCCGCATGGCGGGCAACAAGGCACCACGACGTGCCAGTTGCATATGCGCAAATTTAAGAGTGGTGACGAGATTTTCGTTGAACCATGGCGCGCCGGTGCATTTCCCGTGTTGCGTGATCTTTCGGTCGATCGCACCGCGTTCGAGCAAATTCAGCAAGCCGGTGGCTTTGTGTCGGCCAACGTTGGCTCGGCGCCCGACGCCAACAGCGTGCCAATTTCCAAAGAAAACGCCGATCGCGCCATGGATGCCGCTGCGTGCATTGGCTGCGGCGCTTGCGTCGCGGCTTGTCCAAACGGATCCGCCATGTTGTTCGTCGGCGCCAAGCTGGCGCACTTGCACAGCTTGCCGCAAGGCCAGCCTGAACGCGGCCACCGGACCCAATCGATGGTCAATGCCATGGACGCCGCTGGCTTCGGCAACTGCTCGAATCACTACGAGTGCGAAGCCGCCTGCCCGAAAGAAATTTCGCGTGACGTGATTTCTCAGATGAACAAAGATTACGTCAAAGCCAGTTTCACTCACCGCGAACGCAGCGGTAAAGGCGACGGCGCGTAGGTGGTTGGGCATTAGCAAGGGACCTTTCCCAATGCCAGTCACTTAAGCGCAACGGCGCAAAAACCTCAGCGATTTTAGTTGCTTACTCGAACCACGGACGTCCGACCACCGACGACGGACACCGGGGCTACCGACCGCGCACCAAAGCCGTGGTTATCGCCGCAACTCGTCCTGCGAGAGCACTGGCTGCACGATCGTTGACACTATCGAAGCCGCTACAACGCGCGATGTCGAGCACTGCTTCGACTTCAAACGCGGACGCATGGGCGATGTCGTAGAAGCGACGACGAGATGGCGAACCGGCCTCGCTCCCAGCGGGGCCCAACGTGGAGCGAACCCAGCGCACGCTGGGGAGCGGGGCCCAACGTGGAGCGAACCCAGCGCACGCTGGGGAGCG
>JAGPDK010000246.1 GCA_018057605.1 Kofleriaceae bacterium
CCCAATAGGCACGCTTGTCGATCCACACTGGCTGAAACATGGCTGGCACTGCGCACGACGCCCGTACCGCAAGCGCAATATCGCCGGTGCGCAACACAACGGTTTGCCGTTTGAGAATATCAAACGCGCTGATTGCCATGGGCACCCGCGCTGCTTGCATGTCGGCAACCGGCAGAATGCGCCGCAGCACAGCGTCAAACTTTTTACCGGTCAACAACCCAACCCCAGCACCAGGATCCCAAAAATCATCGCGTTTGAGGGTGAGCAACACATTAGCGAGTGCTTCGGCCTCTATGCCAGCCGCCCACAAGCCGCCGACCAGCGCCCCGGCTGACGAACCTGCCATGCGACGCGGCCGAAATCCGGTTGCCGTGAGCGACGCCAACATGCCGGTGTGCGCGTAGAACGAAAAAAATCCACTCGACATCGCCAAGGAAAACGGCGCTTGTGCAAGCCATTGGCGTAGCGTGGTTGCCATGATCTACCTAAGCTGCGGCAGCTTGCTGCTCGGTGATGGTGCCGGAATTTTTGCAGGCAAGCCGGGTTTGCTTGCAACCAGCGGCAACGTTGACGGCATCGGCAGCGCAGTTTTTTTGCCTGCGGTTAGAAAGCCAAACGCTGCGCCAGCGAAGCCACCAATTAAGTGCGCCGAGTGCGAAATGCCGTCGGCGTCGCCAAACATCGAGACGGCTTCGCGCCCCAGGAACAAGATCGTTACGGCAATGAAGGTGAGCGGGACGGTGCCGCGTTCAAAATTCGCGGTCGAAGCCAGCAAGATCATCATGAACACGATGCCACTTGCACCAAGCAGCGGATGGCTAAAAAATGTGACGTTGATGAGCCCGGTGATGAGCGCGGTAATGCCAATCATCGCGGCCAATGATCGTGAACCGTGGCGCTCTTCCAAAATCGGACCAACCAGCAAGATCATCATAAAGTTCGACAACAGGTGATCCCAATTGCCATGCCCAAAGATATGCGACACCAACCCAACATAGGTCCGGGCGCCGTGAAACTCTGGCCATGCAACGAACCAGGTCTGCCACCAGAACCCAAAAATGTGCGACAGCCCGTGCACAACTGTCGCAATGATCGCGAACGTCAACACCACGGGCGCGTTGTAAGAAATCTTCAATTTCGCCACGATGCAGTGTAGCACGGCCAAATCGCGTCACCAGCCGACACCCTAGCGCCGACAACTAGTTTTTGGGTTTGTTCCGATTGCCAAGTTACGTGATAGTGTACGCGCCGTGCATAGCCAAATTTTTTCGCCATTGCTAGTTGCAGCGTTGCGATCCACCCTGTTTTGTGGGGTGGCTTGCGCCGCCGTTAGCTGCGGCTCCACCAATAAATCCAACACCACCGATGCTGCCACACTCATCGATGCCCCGCACACGGGCACGGACGCGGCAACAGATGGCCCGATCGCCAATCCCACTGCACCCGATGTTGTCGGGCCGTTTGCCGTCACGAAATCGACCGCAACCATCAGCGGCGGCGCGTTGGTGATCTACACACCAACGATCTCCGGACGCAAGGTGCCCCTGGTAGTCATGAAGCACGGCTTTCAACTCAAGACGTCCAACTACGACGAGCTATGTACACGCATCGCAACACACGGGTTCGTGGTGGTTGGCGTCGATACGGCCGGCAGCATCGTCGGTGGCCCAACCAACATCGAAGAGCGCGATGCGACGGTCGCCGCCATCACCTACGCGACGACGAACCTAGCGCTGGTCGACGCTGAAAAGATCGCGGTAATGGGTCATAGTCGCGGTGGCAAAATTGCCGCCATGGTAACCGCTGCCGACCCCCGGGTAGATGCAACACTGTTGCTCGACCCAGTTAATGGTTGCGGCATGAGCGCATTTTCTGAGACCTGCCCGGATATCACGGCCGCAGCGATCGCCGGTGCGATTACCAAGCCCATCGGCATCATGGGCGAAACCAACAACTCGGGCGCAAACTCGTGCGCGCCTGCAGCGCAAAACTACGTCACCGTGCGCAATGCCATTACCGCTGCCTCGTGGAATGTCGAATGGACCTTCACAGGTGCTGACCACATGGACTTTACCGATGACGGCGGCGGCCTAGCCGGCCTATTGTGCACCGCTGGCCCTGGCAATGAAACCCAGATCCGCAAAGACATGCGGACGCTGTCGGTCGCCTTTGTGCGCCGTCATCTAACTAACGATGCCGCCATGGATGCTTGGCTCAGCGGCGCCATGGTCCCCGCCGGCATCGTGAAACGCGGGCCGTAAGCCGGCACGGTAGGTGGCGATCCGAGTTGCCAGTGCAATCTGACCCCAGGCAGTGCACTGGCGCATTGAGTTGCCGATCAGCGATCCGGCCGATCTGTTTATTACATAAATTCAGCCACTTACGCTTCGGCAGGCAAGCCTAAAAGTCGGCACAAAACCCGCAGTAGCTGTCGGCATGCGTAAACTCCTGCTGGCCCTACCCTTGTCGTTGCTGTCAGTCTCCCTCATGTCGTGTACCGACATGACCGATGGTCCGAGCGTCGAAGGCGACGATCCGCCGTTGTCGAGCGAAGCCGATGTCCGAAACCCGGACAAATCGCCGATTCCCGACGATTCCAAAGCCGACGAAGTGTATCCGGCCAAGTTTGACATCGTGGCCGACCAAAGCCCCGTCAAGAGCCAGGGCAGCCGTGGCGTGTGCAGCATCTTTGCCACCACCGCCCAAGCCGAAAACTTGTACATCAAAGCCGGCAAGCGTGACGCTGACTTCTCTGAGCAGTTTCTACAATGGTCCGTCAAACGTGAACTCGGCACATTCCAAAACACCAGCGGTTCCACCGGTGGCGATAATTTACGCTCGATCGTTCGCTATGGCACCGTCGACGAAGCCATCTGGCCATACGAGACCCAACCGTGGAGCGTTGCCAACGATCCGGCATGTACGGCGGAAGCCACCGCAACCCAATGTCACACCAACGGCGAACCACCCGCCGCTGCGTTACAAGCTGAGCGTCGCAAGCTGCCCTCGAGCCGCTGGGTCAACATCAACTCGATGAAGAGCCATTTGGTAAACAAAAAAACTGGCCTCGTCGTGGGCTTCACCTTTTTCTACCAATCATGGAATCACCGCCGTTCTGAATTGCCGGTTAACTCGGACTATTGGAACCAAGGCTACGTCACCTACCCCAACGCCATCGACCGTGAAAAATCATTGGTCAAACGCGCCGGCCACGCGGTGTTAGTTGTTGGCTGGGACGACAATCTTGAAGTTGGCATGCGCGACCAAGCCGGCAACCCGGTGCTTGATGCAGCCGGCAATCCACAAAAAGAAAAAGGCTTTTGGTTGATCAAGAATTCGTGGGGCACCACGGGCTTTGGTATCAGCAATCCGTTTGGCGCCGGCTACGGCTGGCTGAGCATGAAATATGCGCGTGAATACGGCGATGCGGTAATCGCTGAAATCCCAAGCCTGGGCTCAGCAGCTGAAGTTTGCGACGACACCACCAACATCGACGAAGACCGCGACGGCAAGATCAACTGCGCTGATAGCGATTGCGCAACCCACCCATCGTGCAGCAGCACGGCAGTGGTGAAAACCTACGCCGCGAGCCCGGCTTTGGCCATCCCGGACAATAAACCGGCTGGCATCAGCAGCAAAATTGCAGTCACCGATGTTGGCACGATTGGCACCGCAAAACTCACCGTTGACATCAGCCACAGCTACCGTGGCGACCTCAAAGTTGTGTTGACCCACGACGGCTTATCGCCGGTTGTGTTCAACCGAACCGGCGGCTCGGCCGATGACCTCAAAGCCTCGTTCGACCTGCCGACCTTGGGCGGCAAAGCCCTCGATGGCGACTGGACCTTGCAAGTCATCGACGGTGCCTCGACGGATGTCGGCAAACTCAACAGCTGGCAGCTCGACATCACCACACGCTAACCGCGCGTTGCCGTGTGCAGTATCGTACAGCACCCGCACTCAGATGGTCCGCAACGCCGAGGATCAAACTGATGCCATCGATAGCCCACCGCTCGACTACGGCTGCATTGCCTGAGCACTTTGCATTTCTTGCCAACAATTACGGTGGCCATCGGTGATCGACAACCTCACGTGGTTCGCGCCGACACCGGCCGCCGCGGATCAGCCTACCGCAATAAGCGATTTGTTTGCGGCCGATGCGTTTCGGCAACCGATTCATCCCCTGGCCCAGGCGGCCGCGATGTTAGTCATTGCCGAATTGTCCGCCGCGACGCTGCAGGCCCTACAACAACCCGGCGCAGGCAAAATGTTTGGGGTGTTGGTGGTCGCCGACGATTCGCCGACCGATGGCGCAAGGCGTATTGGCTTTCTGCGTGGATTCTCCGGCAAGCTCGACGGTAGCTGGCAGCGCCCAGGCTTTGTTCCGCCGCTATTTGACGAAGCCGCGCGCGCGTTGTGGTGGACCGAGGGAGAAGCCTACTTGGCCACCCTTGACGCGCAACTGCTGGCGCTGGAACAAAGTGCAGCGTGGCAGGACGCGCATGCAAATGTTCAATCCGCCGACGCGGCCCAAACCCGCGAGCTGGGGGTGCTGCGCGACGAGCTAACCACCCGGCGTGCCACCCGCGCGGCGCTGCGTGAGCTGCATGGCAATGATGCGACGATGTTGGATCGCCTCGACGGTGAAAGCCGTCGCGACGGTGCGCTGCAACGTGAAACTAAGCACCGGCTGGCCACTGTGTTGCACGCCGCGCGCGCTAGCTTGAGCCCGCTGACTGCGGCCCACACCGAACTGCGCGAATTGCGTTCAGCAACCTCGCGGCGCTTCATGCAAACCGTGTACGACGAATACCAGTTGCGTGGGCCGCAGGATGAAGTTATCGCGCTACGCAGTTGTTTTGCGCCACATGATCCACCGGGCGGCGCCGGGGATTGTGCGGCACCCAAGCTCGTCGGTTTTGCCAACTTGCACGGGCTGCAACCGCTCGCGCTCGCCGAGTTTTGGATCGGTGCACCACCGATCCATGGCGGCCGGGTGCACGGCGTTTTTTATCCACCATGCCGAGGCAAATGCGGCGCGATTTTGCCGCGCATGTTACCGGCGACCGTCGCACCAAGCCCCGCGTTGATCGAAGCGCCACGGCCCGTCGTCGGCGAACTGCGCGAATTTCCCATTATGCCGCAAGGCCCCGAGTTGAACCCGCCGACTCATGCAACGGCCAATGCCAGCCTACGCGACGAGTTCAGGATCTGCTTTCAAGACGAACGCATTGTGGTGGTCGAGAAACCCAGCGGCATGTTGTCTATTCCTGGCCGTGGCCCCAAGCTCGCCGACTCGTTGCAAACGCGACTCCAAACCAAATTCAACAATCCCGCTGCGGTGGTTGCGCATCGACTCGATCAAGATACCTCGGGGCTGCTGATCGTGGCGCTCGACTCCGCGACCCTCGCCGCCATGCAGCAATTGTTTGCGCGCCGTGATGTTGTAAAACACTACCTTGCGATCCTCGACGGCAGCTTGCCGCACTTGAACGTTGGCAGCACCGGCACCGTGACCTTATCGCTGCGCCCCGACCACTACGATCGGCCGCGACAAATCGTCGACGTCGAGCTTGGTAAATCTGCGCACACCGATTGGCAGATTTTATCCATTGCCGACAATCGCACGCGCGTCCGACTATCACCGCATACCGGACGAACCCATCAGCTGCGCATACATGCTGCACATCCCGACGGGTTAGGGCTCGCTATCGTCGGCGATCGCATCTACGGACGCGGCCCCGATGCAACTGTGCCACGGATGCTGTTGCATGCCGCAAGTTTGCGATTTGTGCATCCGTGGACCGGCCAAGCGATTGAAGTTGAAAGTGCAGTGCCGTTTTAGCCGTGCCGACGTGCGGCTCCTGGGACTCGGTTTCACCAGTCGCGCGTAGCCACACTGGACTTCCGCGGCGCCTGCTCGAGCTGGTCAGTGGCAATGCCGAATAGCGAAGCCAACTCGGCGCGTTTGGCCCGACCGAATATCCCGGCCGCGAAACCCACATCACATCTTGCAACGACGAACGAGAAAGTGACCGAGGGCCCATCTTCGGCAGGCGTCGTTTCGATCTCGGCATGCACGCAATCTTTGGTGCGCGCCCACGAGACGTGCAGCGCGCTGCCCACGAGGTGCGAAGCCGACGGGAGTGCGGCCAAGATCGACGGAAGGTTCTCAGGAAAAAGCGCATCATCGAAGAACGCCTGCCCGTCGTCGTCGTCAAGGCGGGCGATGAGATCGAGCACGGGGACATAGTCGAGAAGCGCCGTCTCGTCGGTCGTCGGCCAGCCGTGCGCGGCGAGGGTCGCGGGGCTGACGCCGCCGGTCTGGTTCGCTTCGTCGGTGTCGAGTAAGCTGAAACCCGGGTCACCCGCGCTCCAGACTGCGCGCCACTCGCCCCAGATTTTGCTCTCAACGTGCCGAGCGGGACCGTATTGGGCTGCAAAGCGTTTCACAATGTCTTGCATGGGGCTTCTCGAGGGTGGCGTCCGCATTGTCGCGGGAAGCCTACGCCAAGCTTAGGACATTGCAAACAGAATCACCTGAGCTGCGTTACGTTCACGATGTTCACGTCACGCTTCCCGCCCATCCCTCGCCTTGCTCACTACGTCGACGTAAAACCACCATCGACCGCGAGCACCGTCCCCGTTACAAACGATGCCGCAGGCGAAAGCAAATACACAGCGGCACCCGCGATTTCCTCAGGCTGCGCGTGCCGGCCTACCCCCGTGCGCTTATTGACATGGTCGCGCAACTGCGGATTGGCGATCAGCGCCGCGGCAAATTTTGTTTCGACTAACCCTGGCGCAATCGCGTTGAGCCGAATCCCCGACGAGCCGAGCTCAAACGCCAACGTTTGCGTCATGCTGATCACCGCGGCTTTGGTCATCCCATAGACACCTTGCATCGGCGCTGCCCGCATCCCCATGATGCTTGCAATGTTCACCACCGCCGCACCACCACCACGTTCACGAGCATGCCGCGCCAGCGCACGAATGCCATAAAAATAGCCGCGCACGTTTACTTCGAAGGTTTTGTCGAACGCAGCGTCGGGGGTATCGATCGTTGGCCCAAAATACGGATTCGTTGCGGCGTTGTTCACCAGGCCGTCAACCCGTCCAAACCGCTCGATGGCACGCGCAAACAACCTATCGACGTCATCGGCTTTGCCAGTATGACAGGCCACTGCTAACACTTGATCCGGCGGCATTGGCGCTGCAGTGGCGTCGAGATCCGCTTGCTTGCGCGACGCCAACACCACCCGCGCGCCGGCCGCTACACTGGCCCGCACAATGGCCGCACCGATGCCGCGCGACGCCCCAGTAACAACGATTACTTGATCTTGCAGCACTGTCATGGCGGGACAATAGCAACAATGCAGCAAACCACGTCAATCGATGGCCGCGGTCCAGTGCGGCGCATGCGCCCGGGCGTGCCTAGATGCGCACTTTTTGCATCACCACCTGCACCAAGCGCCAGATTTTCGCGATCATACCGCTATAGCGCATATACGACGTGGCACGTAGGTTGCTATCTACTAAGGTATGACCACGCCACCCAAACAACAGATCGTAATTGCCTACGATTACTCCAAACACAGCCAGGCCGCCTGCGACTTTGCCGTCGCCAACGCCTGCCGCACACTTGATCAAGTGTTGCATTTTGTTGTCGCCCTCGACCCACGCACCGGCGTGACGGCTGTGCCGCCGGAGGGCAAAGTCGACTTCCAATACGCCGAGAAAATCCAACAGCATCTCGCCGACCTCTTGCGTACCACCTTTGCGACGCAGCATGCAGAAAGCGAAGTGCACTTCTTTGTGCACGCACGTATCGGCGCGCCCGCCGAGCAAATTCTCACGTTGGCCGCCGATGTTTCAGCGGATTCAATTGTCATTGGTTCGCATGGTCGCCAGGGCATGGAACGGCTGCTGTTAGGCTCGGTGTCCGAGCGTGTGGTACGCGAAGCCAAGTGCCCAGTGACCGTGGTGCGGGACAAAACCTATCCAGCTGTCGAGCTGCTCAATGTGCAACCTGTTCCCGATCACCCGCATCATTACGTGCCGCCACGCCGGTTTGGTTACTCACGCAATCAAACGGTAACTCGACCGCCCGACTGGCCGCTCAACTGAGCAACGTCCGACGCTTGTAGCCAATCCGCGGCACGCTGCCATGCGCGGAGGCCATGCGTACAGAATTTGCGCGCGCCGCGCGCGCTGCCCCGATACGTTGTACCGTCCCTGCTGTCAGACGGTTACCTCTACCTTTGGGGGCTCGCTGGCAC
>JAGPDK010000247.1 GCA_018057605.1 Kofleriaceae bacterium
ACTGACCACACTCTTCGAGTTCGACGCTGGCAACCCAGCGCGTACGCAACGGCACAGCACAGCGAGGGCAATGCCGGCTGGACGAATCGGTACGGTACGGCGCCACAGCGCTGAACTATAGCGCGGCGCATACCACGGGTCAGTGCCCGGCATCAGAATCGCTGGCGTGGGCCAGTGCAAGACCGTCCGTACCGCAGCAAAGACCAAGAAACGTGTAATTTTAATTACAAATTTTTCCGCTAGGATTGTTCGCTTCACCGCAGCATTTTGTGCGAGGTCGCACACGGAATTGTGTTTGGCTACTGCACAGAAATCAAAAAGTCTCTTATATTTCGAGCCAAATTCGGCTTGGCAAATCGTTGCTTAGCATTACTTGGAGCTTCTATGAAAAAGCTAGTTGCGGTTGTTGTGTTGGTTGGAACGGCAGCGTGTGTCAACGTTGCCGTCGATGACAATGAAACGGCGAATCCTCCGGCGGGGCTACCCACGGTAGAGTTTAGCCCAAGCGAATCGGTAATTCCGTTTCCTAACAATTTGGTTCGCAGTCCAACCACGGGCAAAGTGAATTTGCCGATGGGCTGCAACGAATCGCCTGCGCAAACTGCGTTGCGGTTGGTGCTAAATCAGCTCAATGGCTTCGGCACATATCAGCCGGCCTTGCAATTCACCACCTCGGAAGCAGTCGACCCAGCGACCATTGCAGCGTCGGTCACGCTGGCGCGCACCGGCTCGGCCACGCCAGTGCCGGTGTTTGCATTTGCCTCGATGACAGCGCGTAACAGCGCCGATTGTTCCTCGAGCAAAGCCGTTAACTCGGTGGTCCTGGTGCCACTGCAACCGCTGGCGCAGTCGAACAACTATTCGGTCATTATCAAACGTGGCCTCAAAACCACCACAGGCGCAGAGTTTGGGCCGTCCACAGTTTGGGGCTTGGTTCGTCAAGCCACCAATCCTGTCACGGTCCAAGCCGGTGCGGTCGTCGCCGAACGAACGCCGTTTGATGCCAACGATCCTGACGACGTAAAAACCCTGCTTGGGTTAGATATGTTGTGGAAAGCCCACTTCGCTGCCATGGGCACGGCCGTCACATCGTTGCGGCTTAACCGCGACGACGTGGTACTGGCCTGGGAATTCACCACCCAATCGACCACGATCGCTATCGATCCGAGCAACAGCACGTCGATCGCAAGCCAACTGCCGGAAACCCCGTTACTGCAAGTCCAGTCGATCACCAGCGGCAACACCGCTGCCTATATGAATGGCGTGCTCGGCGCAACCAACTGCGCATCGCTCGGCTGCGCTGCCGTCGGTGACGTGTTGGTTGGCGGCCTCATCTCGCCGAACTATCAGCGCGCAACCGCCAATCCACTCAGCGGTGGCGCAACCATTCCAGGTTCGTGGTCGGATCCGCTCGCCCCAACCAAGGTTAGCGACAACCCAATCACCGCGTTGATGTTTGTGCCGGCCGCCGCCGCACCAGTCGCTGGTTATCCAACCATTATTTTTGGCCACGGTTTGGGCCAGGATAATACCAACTTGTTTGCTCTGGCGTCGCAGCTTGCGCGCGCTGGCTTTGCTAGTGTTGCAATCGACTTTGTCGCCCACGGTTCACGTGCCGTGCTCACCAGCGACGCAGCTGCGCTCGGCTGCAGCACCAGCCCGAAACCGAAAACCCATCCGCAATGTTTTGCGCCATTCTTGTCAGCCGACCTCGCCGGCACGCGCGACAACGTTCGCCAAACCGTGATCGATTTGCTGCGCTTGGGCAAAGCCATCAAAGCCTGTGGCACCACCAACTGCGGTGCCTTCCAAGTCAACGGCGCGCGCATTGGCTACGCTGGGTTATCGCTCGGCGGCATCATCGGCTCGATGACAAGTGCCATGAGCACCGAGATCCAAGCGGCCGTACTCAGCGTGCCAGGTGGCGGCTGGCTCGACATTTTGGAAAACACGGCAACCTTGGAAATCCGTTGCTCGCTGGTCAACAGCCTCATTGATGCCGGCGTGTTGGTTGGCGACAAGTGGAACCCAATGGCCGGTACCGGCTTGTGCACCACCGACGCATGGAAAACCCAAGCGGGCTACCGCTCGTTTGCCACCGCAGCACGCTGGATTCTCGACAGCGCGGATCCGGCCAACTTCGCAGCCAAGTTAGCACCGCGCAAATTCCTGATCCAAAAAGTTGTCGAAGACAAAGTGATACCAAACGTTGCGACCGATGCCTTGGCTAAGCTCGCGGGCCTGACCTCGCAAGACGCCTCGATCGCGACCGGCGCGCAGATCCCTCCACCACCGTCGACCGCCATCACGGCCGCCCCGACGATGCCGCATTGGGTGACGTACAAAAATCTGCCGGCTGATGCAGGCGTCGGATTTCCTGGCAACACGTATCAACACTCTTCGTTGCTTGCGCCAGCCAATTCCAACAACGATGGCGTTTTAGGCATGCTGCAAATGCAAGTCGACGCCATTACCTTTTTAGCCCTTAATCTCTAGTCTCGACGGAGTCGACGATGCGCAATCAACTACTATCTGTCACGCTTCTCGGTCTTGCGGCGAGCGCCGCTCAGGTTTCGGTGGCCCATGCTAACGGGTTCGTGCTGTTTGACCATGGCGCAGCGGCTACTGGCCGTGGCAACGCGGTCACCGCCACCATCAGTGATGGCTCGGCCATCGTGCACAACCCCGCTGGCATTGCCATCGGCACCGGCACCAACATCCTCGTCGGTGGCTCGATGATCTTGCCTAGCGGTTCGTTCACGCCCGAAGGCAGCGACACCACCATTGATAGCACGGCGCCGAATTCATATACGCCGCAGCTCTACATCACCTCGAAAGTGCATGACGCCGTCGCTGTTGGCGTCGGCGTGCACGCGCCCTTTGGGTCTAAAATTTCTTGGTCGGCCGATGTGCCGTTTGCCGATGAAGTGCGCTCGCAAGCGCTGCGCGCGATCTTCATCTCGCCGATTGTTGGCGTCGATCTAAACCGTTGGGTGCCAGGCTTACGCATTGGCGGTGGCCCTGACTTGGTGCCATCTGACGTTGAGTTGACCCAAGACATCTATTTCGGCGACGCAACCGGCTCAGCACGCCTTGGCGGCAAGGCCTTTGGCATCGGCGGTCGGGTTGGCGTGATGTATGCGCCTGCGGCTGCACCCAAGTGGTCGTTCGGCGCGATGTACCGCTCCAACATCAAACTCGACTTCACCGGCAACGGCGATTTCGACGCGGATCAACCGTATCGCGGCCAGCTGCCGCCCGACGGCGAAATCACCACATCGATCACGTTGCCGCAGCAACTCAGTGGTGGTGTAGCTTTTCGACCGATCAACGCGCTTGAAGTCGAAGCCAACGCGGTGTGGACCGATTGGAAGCAAGTCGACAAGATCGATATCGTGTTGCCAGATGGCAGCATCACCACGTCGCCCCGCGACTACATCAGCAAAGTCACCTTGCGCACGGGCGCGGCCTACACCTTTCCTAAGCAACCAAACGTGACGGTGCGTGCTGGCTATATGTACGACCCAACCCCGGTGCCAGACACTCGTCTCACCGGCGCGTTGCCTGACATGAATCGCCATGACATCACCGCGGGCGCGACCTATCGCCAAGGCCGGTACCACGTCGATTTCGGCACTCTGCTGGTGCTACCGGGCAGCCGCAAAACCTCGGCGACGCCAGGCGAGCCAAACTACAAAGGCACCTTCGAGTTGACAGCATTGGTGCTCTCGGCCTCCTTCGGCGTGCACTTCGGCAAGTAGCGGGTGGCCCACGGCACGGCGCAGCAGCCCGAGTCGAACCCCGCTACCGATATTTAATTGTACACTTTAAAATCTCTTGCAAGTTGGGTCGGCCTAGCCTACGAGGTGGGGTCCACCCAGAGGTTAATGTGTTTGACTCAATCACCATGTCGCCGGCTTGGATTCGTTCGCAATTAATCGGAAGTGACGCCATGATTGCGACGCCGTTTGGCATGCGTCCGCTGACCTATGCCGACTACGTTGCATCAGGTCGTGCGCTGACATTTGTCGAGCGCATCATT
Source organism: Kofleriaceae bacterium (assembly GCA_018057605.1). Lineage (GTDB taxonomy): Bacteria > Myxococcota_A > Polyangia > Haliangiales > Haliangiaceae > JABFXX01. The sequence goes on from JAGPDK010000247.1 coordinate 4,043, forward strand.
CGCGAACAAGTGTTGCCGTTTTACGCCAACACCCACACCGAAGATTCATTTACCGGCGCAACCTCGTCGAAGCTCGCGCAGGAAGCCGCTGACTACATCAAAGCGCAAGTCGGCGCACCAGAGTACAAAATCATTTTTGCCGGCTCAGGTTCAACGGCTGCGATCAAACGCATGCAGGACATGCTTGGGCTGACGGTGCCGAGCAGTCGGCGTGAGGCGTGCTTGGCCACGCTGCCTGCGGCCCAACGCCCGGTGGTGTTTGTCGGCCCGTATGAGCATCACAGCAATGAAGTGTCGTGGCGCGAAAGCTTGGCGGAAGTAGTTGAGCTGCCGCTTTGCTCGGACGGGATGATCGATCTCGAGGCACTGCGCGCCGCACTGCAAAACCCCAAGTTTGCTGGGCGGCCAAAATTTGGCTCATTCTCGGCGGCCAGCAATGTTACGGGCATGATTTCTGATACCCGCGCGATCGCGCGGGTACTGCACGAACACGATGCTTTTGCGTTTTTTGATTTCGCAGCGTCCGCACCTTATGTCGCCATCGATATGAAACCAGGCTGCGCAGATGGTTTCGATGCGATTTTTATTTCACCGCACAAATTTATCGGCGGCCCCGGCACCCCTGGCATCCTGGTCTTCAATCCGGTGTTGTACACGCTTGCAACGCCAAGCACGGCCGGCGGTGGCACGGTTACCTATGTGAGTTCGAGTGCACACCATTTCACCGACGACATCGAAGCCCGCGAAGATGCCGGCACGCCTGCGATCATTCAAAAAATTCGCGCAGCGTTGGTGTTCTGGGTCAAAGACGCGATGGACGTTGCCGCAATTGAAGAACGTGAAACCACGTTTATTCGCACGGCGATCACGCGCTTGCGCAACCATTCCAATGTTGTGCTGTTGGGCAACTTAGAAGCGCCGCGGTTGGCGATGTTATCGTTTATGGTGCGTAGCACCGACGGTGGCTATCTGCATCCACGCTTGGTCGTACGCTTGCTCAACGACCTATTTGGTATCCAAGCGCGTGGCGGCTGCGCATGTGCCGGGCCGTATGGGCATCGCTTGCTCAACATCAGTGACACGGTATCGCATGGCTATCGCGATGCTATTCTTGCAGGCTATGACGGCGTCAAGCCCGGCTGGACCCGGTTGAATTTTAACTCATTCATTAGCGACGAAGAATTTGAGTTCTTGTTGGCCGCAATTGAATTTGTCGCTGACTACGGTGAGCGATTTGTGCACTTGTATCATTTTGATTGGCGTACCGGTGCATGGACGCACCCACGCGATGTTGCGCAGCAAAGCTTTGCCACCATGCTTGAAACGGCACTAGTACAACCAGCCACGGCGGACCCTGACCATCCGTCGGACGCACCCGACTATCAACGGTACTTAGCCGCAGCCCGTGAGTTAGCGACGTCGCTGGTGATGCAACCGGCGCGACATATTCCAGCGGCGGTTAATTCCTCGCTGGTGTTTTTCATGCACTAACCAGAAACGGCCCATGTGCAATCCCCGCAAAATCGCGCTCATACGCGCGTGGTGGGTTGAAGACCGGCGACTTGCCAGTTGAAAGTCGCGCAGCTGCGACGGCCAAGCTGACTATTCATCACATTTACGACGATCAATCCGCAGGTGTACCAACGTCTGCGCCCGTGGCGTTGACCGCCTGCGCGACCGCCGCATCGTGTAGCGCCGCCAGGCCGCGTCGCGCGCCAACGTCGCATGATGGTAAAACGTCCAATTAGTCCTGCGACGCGTACATGATCAAGTAGTGAAATCTAGCAGTCACGCGGCTGGCCTCAAGAAATGGATCGCCGGCGATGTCACCTACGGTGAGCCCGAGTGCTTCGCTACCATTCACCGGTGGCGTCGTTGAATTCGATACCAAGCGCATCACATCGTCGCCTTTGGTTAGCCGCGCGGTGTCGACCACCATTTGAAATTCCATCATCGGCAACAGCACCGGTGCAACATCGAGCGAGTTGGAAAGACGATTGACGCCGGTTAGCGGCGTTTCGTCGATGTCGGCCGTCGCTGGGGTCGCGCCGATATTTCGATTGATCGAAGCCAGCACACCCCGGCGGTCGATATTCGATTCACGATACCAAAAGCCAACCCATTGCGATCCGGCGTTGCCGGATTCGATAATGGTGAAGCGAAACTCAGCACGCGTGAGCTCGTCGCGGAACAATAACTGCGCGCTACCGCTGGAAGTCGGGCCGCCGATCAACACGCCATCGTCGGCGAAACGAGCATTGTCATAATTGATGAAATTGGCCGACGGCGCATTGCAGGCGTCGAAGAACGTAATGTAGTCACCAGCCAACGTCGGGCGTGGATCGCATGCATCGCCAACGCCGTCGGCGTTGGCACCATTGATGACTTCGTCAATATCGAGCTGCGCTACATTTGCAATCGTTGGACAGTTGTCGCAATTGTCGGCCACCCCATCACCGTCTTCGTCGTGCCTGCCGCACGCAACAGCAGCATCACGCGCAGCGTCACCGACGTTGCCGTCAGCGGACGACGATGCAAAGTCGACGCGCCCGCAGCCCAGCACCGCTGTCGTCACGATGCTGGTCGCCATGATCCGCAAGCGCTTGCGGCCGATCCTCATGTGCTTGAGATTACCACGGCAGCCGCACCACGTGGCAGCCCGGCTCGTACCGCGAGCTTTAGAATGGATGCGTTGACGCGCGGGTGACTACCTGCGGCGCGGCTTGATCCACTTCGAGCGGCGGCACGGCGCCACAGCACCGGACCACAGCGCAGCGCACCGTGGCAGTCAGTTTAGTGCATCCGAATCGAGGGCGTGGGCCAACAGCGCTTCGCGCGGCACAATCGTGGTCGCCGCTTGGTGCGTTGCCGCCAATACCACGTGCGGGGCAACCCCTGCATCGTAGGCTTCTTTCCAACGCGATGCGCACAAGCACCACTGATCGCCAGGTTTCAGGCCCGCAAAGCCGGGCCGTGGAGTCGATAAATCATTACCTCGGCGCTTCGAAAATTCGAGAAACTCAGCGGTAACCTTCGAACAAACTGTGTGGCTGCCGCGATCTTGCGCATCGGTTTCGCAACAACCGCTGCGAAAATATCCAGTCAACGGATCGGTTGAACAAGATTGCAGCGTTTCGCCCAGCATATTGAGCTGAGCCGATGGCGTAGGTTGCTTCATGGTCGTTTCATAGCATGTAGCACCGCGAGTGAAGCGACGCCAAACGCTCGGCGAATGGTAACCCGTGTAACTTTGGCGCGAGCCTCGCCGGTAGCGCTGCGCTGCAGTGTTTGTTAACGCAATAAGCTACAGTCCGCACATGCGGTACAAAAAGCTCGGCCGAACTGGCCTTTTGGTTTCTCAAGCATGTCTCGGCACGATGACCTTTGGCGGCGACGGATTTTGGCGAGCGATTGGCGCTCAGCCTCAAGCCGAGGCCACGGCGATGGTAAAGGCTGCCGTCGACGCTGGCGTCAATTTCTTTGACACCGCGAATGTATATTCCAATGGTCTTTCGGAAATCATGTTGGGCCAAGCGATCCGCGATCTCGCCCTGCCGCGCGATGAAATAGTCATCGCTACCAAGGTCCATGGTCGCATGATGGTCTCACTCGATCCTGCCGCTGGCGAAGCGAGTGAGACCGCCAAGGCCGCTATCGCCCGGCGCAACAGCGCACGTAATATCACGGGCTTGTCGCGCAAACATATTTTTGATTCGGTCGATGCCAGCTTGTTACGCTTGGGTTGCGACTACATCGATCTATATCAAGTACATGGCGCCGATCCTCTCACGCCGATTGAAGAAACCGTCGATGCCCTCGACGCCGTGGTGCGGGCCGGCAAAGTTCGGTACCTAGGGCTCTGCAACATGCCGGCATGGCTAATCATGAAAGCAATTGCGATCGCGGAGCGCCGCAACATGCATCGGTTCGAGAGTTGCCAAATGTATTACACGATTGCCGGACGCGACATCGAACGCGAGGTTGTGCCGTTAGTCAATGATCAACAATTAGCACTGTTGCCTTGGAGTCCATTGGCCGGTGGTTTTTTATCGGGCAAATATACCCGCACCTCGACCGGGCCGACCGGTTCGCGTCGGGTTGCGTTTGATTTTCCACCGATCAACAAAGAGCGAGCCTATGATGTCATTGATGTCATGAATCAACTCGCCAGCGCGCGCGCGACGACCGAGCTGTCGTGCACCGTTGCCCACATTGCACTGGCCTGGTT
>JAGPDK010000248.1 GCA_018057605.1 Kofleriaceae bacterium
ACATTGTCTCCTACCGAATATTTACCGGTTGTGAAGTATCCGGTTCCGATGTGTTGGTGAAGCTGGAATTGCCAACGCCGGTGTATCCGCCGGCTGCGTTGCGTGAACTCACCACGCGGATCGAAACTGCACTCAAAGCAGCCGGCGCTGCGCGCGTTACCGTGGTGACCAAAACGGTCACGGCGCATATTCCCGCACCAAGTGAAAAGGCCACACTCAAAGGCCCTAAAAATGTCATCGCCGTCGCTGCTGGCAAAGGTGGCGTTGGTAAATCGACGGTGGCCGTTAACTTGGCGTTGGCGTTGCACAAGCTGGGCGCCAAGGTTGGCCTACTTGACGCTGATGTTTTTGGTCCATCGATTCCAACCATGCTGGGCGCTCCTGAAGTGCCGGCCCATGCCAGCGAAACCTCGCGCATCGTGCCTGCGATTCAACACGGCATCAAAGTGATTTCGGTTGGCTACTTCGTCAACAAAGATGAAGCCATTGTGTGGCGCGGCCCGCGCGTGCATGCGCTGATGCAGCAGTTCCTGGGCGAAGTAGAGTGGGGTGAACTTGACTACTTGGTGATGGATTTGCCGCCGGGCACCGGCGACGTGCAGTTGTCGTTGTCGCAACTTATTTCGATTGCCGGTTCGGTGATGGTGACAACGCCTCAAGAAGTTTCGATCGTCGATGTTGTCAAAGGCATCGCGATGTTTGAAAAGGTCGAGATTCCAATTCTCGGCATCGTGGAAAACATGTCGTACTACAAGTGCCCAGCATGTGGTCATCACGACGAAATTTTTAGCCACGGTGGCGGTAAACGGTTGGCGCAAGAAATCGGTACCCAATTTTTTGGTGAAATTCCGATCGACACGCGGATTCGCTTCGGCGGTGACTGCGGCGTGCCGGTGGTGATCGCTAGCCCGGATTCTGAAAACGCGACGCGGTTTCTCGAATTGGCGCAAAAAGTCGCGATGGCGATTGCGGGTAACGTGTTGTCGAAGCCCAAAAAATTGCCGCGGTTGTCGGTGATCAAGTAAGCCGCGCGGCCCGGCGCTGTGCTGCCGAGTGAGGCGGCCTCGGCCCAACTATTCGCTTACTACTTCAGGTCCAAGCGTCTAACGGAGCGCGATTAGCAGCGACGCAAGCAGCACCGCGGTAATACCAATAGCTAACCACCAACTGCCCCGCGTGCGGCTACTCAACACCGGCGGCGGCAACGCTGCAATAGTGGCGTCGTCACCGATGAATAAACGAATCAACGGGCCGCCCGAACCAAATTCGATGTGGGCCGGCGAATCGCACGGCAACGTGGCTTCGGTGATGCGTGCGCCGTCGACGAACGTGCCGTTCGAGCTACCGAGATCAGCGAGCAGCCAGCGGCCTTCGCTGGAGCGCAGCTCGGCATGGCGAGAACTGGCATCGATGTCGCGTTGCGGGTCAAATGACACTTCACACTCGGGATGCCGGCCAAACCGCACGCGGGTGTCGCCTGGGAATTCTTGGCGCTGGCCACGTCGAGAGCCGGCAACATGGTCGATCACAATCTTCACGCGTCGTCATGCTACACGCTTGTGCGGCGAACGGCTAGTGCCGCAAATTCTACGGCTGTTCAGTTTGCTGAACGATTGGCGAATGCCTCGCCGGAATCGTCGTATTGCCCGCGCCAACCATGCTCAGTGCAGACACAACCACGTAATCACCGCGGCCGTTGTTGCTGCGACGAGCCACAGCCAGCTTGGCACGCCGCCGCGAGCTAAAATTCGACGCGCTTCACTCGGCGCCGGGCGACCAGCGGTGGATTCGACAAAGGCGCGATGCTGGCCCGTAACGGGCAGCATTTCTGGGCCAGGGTCAGTGTCAACACCGGCGCGCGCGGCCAGCCGGCGCGCGACCAAGGACGTCGAGGTCAAGGCCGGCGCGCCTTCTTTTTGTGGATCGAATTCGCGAAATTTGGGGGTTTCGTTTGGCGGGGACGCTGCGAATCGCGCGCCTTGGACTTCAATCAGGACGCAGGAAATATTGTCTGAGCCGCCGGCAATGCGTGCACAGTTGATCAACAAATCAACGCTGGCCGCGAGGTCCCGACCATCGAGTAATGCCTTTTGAATGATGTCGTCGTCTAACAGGCCGTGCAGGCCATCGCTGCACAATACGATGCGGTCGCCTCGGCGAAGTTGCGCTAGCGAAAGGGATGGTTCGACGTCAGCGGCAACTCCGACGGCTTGTAAAATCGCGCCCCCGACGCTGGCTGCTTCGGTTTCGCTCCGGCCGGCTGAAATCATGACGGAAGCTAATGATTGATCTCGGGTAACTTGGCTAAGGTGTTCGCCGCGCATGACGTACACCCGTGAGTCTCCAACATTGGCGATTACAAGTTGATCCCCGACGATGCCGGCGGCCACGGCGGTGGTGCCCATGCCGCGCAAGTTTTCGCGCGTGGCAGTGGCATAGACTTCGGCACTTGCGACGCGCAGTGCGCGCCGAAGCAAGCGGGCAAATACTTCGACGTCACCGGTTTTGGGTGTTGTGGCGATTTCACGCCATACGATTTGAGCCGCGAGTTCCGCCGCTACCTCCCCACCGTGTGCGCCGCCCATCCCATCACACACCACTGCGAACGGCCCACGGTCACCGCTGCCGCGCCAACCGTCGTGGAGTTCGGTGGCCGATAAGATCCGCTCGGCATCAAGGCTGCCAACGATAACGCGGTCTTCGTTGTTTTCGCGCACGCGGCCGACATCGCTGGCACCAGCTACAACCACGTCTAACGCTGGCGATCGCGACTTCACCGACCGAATTCAAAACGTAGGAGTTGGTCACCCATCCGAAGTTGAGCGCCGTTGAGCAGGGGCATCGCGGCGGTGAGCCGGATGAAGGTACCGTTGCTACTGTTGAGGTCAGTCAGCATGGCGCGGCGGCCATCCCATACCAGCGTGGCGTGGCGCCGTGACATAAATGCGTCGTCGCGAAACTGCCAATCGCCGTCTTCTCGTCCGAGCACAAATTCGGGGGCAACCACGTAACGGATATCACGGACGCCACTGGACGGCAGTAGTTGTAGTAAGCGGCCCCACGGTTCGCGCGGTGGCGAGCCAAACATCGCGACGCCGTGTTGCACCAGCGGATCGGCCGCGCGTTCATCGGCGTCGACCCGTTCAAACCGAATGACTTCACGGCCAACTAAGAACGTGCCACCGTCGAGGATTTCAATGGGCGCATCGCATTTGCGAAATACCCCATTGACGGTATCCATCGGGATGATCCGCGCGCCGCCGCTGGCAACGCGTTCGATGCGCGCGTGCGGCCGCCCCAAGAAGCGATCTTCATCGAAGGATAGATCGGCGCCCCTGCGACCGACCGTCATGTTTTCGCCTTGCAGCGAAAAACGCTCACCATCGCTACCATCTCGGTTGACCAAAATCGCAGATCCCCAAATCGGATTTTGTTCTGAGGTTGGCGGTCGAATGAAACCCGCGCGATTTGCGCCCGGCCCAGTCGCTGCATTGGTCGAGGCCAGCGCATCGGCGGCAGAGAGTCGCGGGGCACCGCCTGCGCCAGGGGCGGTTGGCGCCATCGCTTGGATGTGCAAGCCGCAACCTTGACAGTAGATCACCCCGGGCTGGACCGGTGCATGGCAACGCGGACACGGCGGGGCCAGATGGACCATTGCGGGCTGGCCAGGCATTGGGGCTGACACTGGTGCGGGCATCGGTGCGGGCATCGGTGCGGGCATCGGTGCGGGCATCGGTGCGGGCATCGGCAGCGTCGCGACCGGCGCAGCGCCCCACGCTGGGGGGGAGTTGCTGATTGGTTGATTTGGCATCAGCGTCGGAGGTTCGGGGGCCAACGGCGCAGGCGGGCCCGCTACGGCACTGCCGCAGTGTCGGCAAAATTTCATACCTGGCGGATTGTCGGCACGACAAACCGAGCAGATTGCATTGGCTGACACTGCGAGTGCAGGCAACCCTTGGGGCACCGGCGCAGTCCCAGCAACGGGTGCGGACATGCCGCTCCCGCAGTGTAAGCAGAAAGCAGCAGGCGGACTATCGTGACCACACATCTGACAGCGCATTGATGGTTCCCTAAATCGGCGGCGTACCCGCCATTGCAACGGTGGCCGGGTCTTGCTAACAACGCCGTCCAGTAACGCTACGAAGTATCAAACCATTTGTCAGTAAGGTCAAGCCACCGCTGTGAGTCCTAGCCATTCAAAAAAGGCGTCATGTGTGCTGTTTCTAGCCATTGCGGCTGTGGTGGCAGTTGCGGCGTGTGCCACCAATCCAACCCGCGTGGCGCCGTTTCGGCACCGCTCCGACTCGGCCGAGGCCGGCCAATTGGCTGGACCGTTTTCGGGTGAGGTTGTTGATGCCGCGACTCGCAGTCCGGTCGCAGGTGCCCTGGTGTACGCGACCTGGTCTTTTGAAGCCGGCACAGGTTTTGTAATTCCCGCTGGTAGTCGCGAGTTTGTGGGGTCCACCGATAGTCGGGGGCGCTACACTGTGCCGGCCGTTGTTGCGATCACTGGCGCCCGGCTGGTTGAATTCAACATGCTGGTCTACAAGCGCGGTTTTGTTGCGTATCGTAGTGATCGTCGATTCCACGACTTGGGCTTGCGAATGGATTTTGCGCAACAAAACAATCAAGTCGCGCTGGAGCGCTGGCGCGACGACTTTTCGCACATTCGGCATATTCGCTATGTCGGCGGCGGTGCGGCGATTGCCGGCTTAACTCAATGGGAATTGGCCGATGCGGCCGAAGAAATGGCGCAATTGCATCAACCCAACGCCTCGCCACGTCCAAGTGCGGGCACGTTGGTGGTCTCGGCGCAGTTGTTAGCCGAGCAAGATATTCGCGAAATTACCAAATACGACGGCGCATTCGAAACCGGACCGCTGCAAGATGAACCCGATACCGCGACCTACTCGTCGCAACACTTTAAAGCAATCGGGCGTGAAGAAACCTGGGACGTGGCGTTGCGGGTGTGGCGCTTGCCAGGCGGCAAATCGGTCGAGCGTTACGAAGAACTCATGAGCCAAATGCCGAGCGTGACGGAAAAAGACGACATTGCAAATCGATCGTTTATTACCAGCGCCGGCGAGATTCGCGGTGTTGGCTTTGTCGATGTGCAGCGCGGCTTAGTCGCTATCGTCACGTGCGGCACGAGTATTTGTTCGAGTGCCGAGCAGGCGACCGCGATGGCCAAGGTAATTCACAGCAAGCTACAGCGCTTGTTGCCGACAACTGGAGTTACGCCATGAAGTGCATGCGCAGTATGTTGTTGGTGGTCAGCGTAAGTATCGTTGCGGTGCAACCGGCCGGCGCGTGGGAAGCCCAAACCACACAGGTCGGGCTCGCTGAACAAGCTGCGCTAGCTTCGGTGTTGCACGCGCGTTTGGTCGCGTTGGGCTTGAAAGACGGGTTGTTTGAGTTGCTGACGGTGCCGCCGGCCGACGCCCACGACTTGCTCGCTGCACTTGCACGTTTGTCACCGAGCCACGGCACGACCCCCGATCTGCGCGGTCGGCAAACTGCGCTGAGCTGGATCGCGGCTGGCGCTGCGGTCGCTGATGCCCCGGCAGAGTTTGCGGTGAATCATTTCTTTGACCCGTTCTTGGCTGCGGCCGGCAAAGCGGCGGGCTACCGGCAGCCGTCGCGGGATTTCATTGGTGACGTCGGCGCAGCGGTGCGCCGACAAATGGGCCGCGTTCGCCTGCCGATTGCAGGCGTCGCCGCACCAGACTGGCTCAACGACAAGCGCAACCCATTCAATGTGGATGCGTTTTACCAGCAGTACAGCAAAGCCATAACCTCGGCTTCGCCGGGGCAACGCGCTCGGCATATGGCGGCGGCATTGACGGCGCTTGGGGTAACGTTGCATGTGTTGGGTGATATGGGGACGCCATCGCACGTCCGCAGTGACGTCATGTTGGACTATCTCGGCGCCGATCCTAACGATTATGGCTCGCGTTTCGAGCGCATCGCAGCCCTGGCGTTTGGTCGGTTGGGTATCCCAACACCGACCGGTGTTACCTCGCGCACCTCGGTGCGGGGGTTCTTTACCAACGCCGAAGGTACCGGGCTTGCCGATGTGACAGCACGTAGCTATTTCTCCTCGGGCACGCTGCCCAGGGCGAGCAAGTCCGAGAGCGATGTGCCGGCTTCCGCGCTGATACGGCCGGCACCAAGTTTGCCTACACGGCTCAATCTGATGACCGCGAGTGGCGCCGACGGCACGTTGCTGCGTAACGCCGCCGGCGTCTGCTTGGCACGCTATCGTGTCAGTCAGGGCGTTTTGTCGTTTTTCACTGACGACGAATGCCAATTAGAGCAAATCGGCGCGTTGTTGCCGACCGTCGTAAGTTACCAAGCCGGGCTCACCGACTTTTTGTTTCGTGGCCAGCTCGTGGTTACGGTAGAAGGCGCCGACCTGGTGGTTCGTAGTCCTGCGGCGTTAGGCGCGGGCGTTTTGACAATTGTCAGCGAAGACGCCCAAGGTGTCCGAACTGCAGCGGCGGGGCTACCCTCGGTACCTTTGGCCGCGGGTGCCGACGTTGGTCGCATGCCGGTGCCGACCGGCGTTGCTTGGTACGCGGTGTGGAATGGCCTCGACGGCAACGGCCAACCCGTGGTCGCGGTTGGCCGCGTGAAACCAGCGAGCGAACCACCACGTGCGCCTGCGCCTGCGCAATAATACGCAGGCTTGGCATCGAGGATGTCAAAACAGTGATCAAATGTTGGATGCGAGGGCGTAATCACCAACCGGGCGGAAACACCACCGGGCCAATGTTAGGCGTGAGGTAGTAGTATGGCAAAACACGCGGGGCAAGATGGCTCTCAAATCGATCATGTATATGACTTACTGCTGGCGGCACCGTTTGGGTTGCATGACCTAGCCAAGCCCGCTTGTGCGTTGCCTGAGGATGCCCCATTGGCGTTGGCCGAATGGTATGTGCTCATGGGTGGTGCGAGTTTGTTTCACGAAGCGATCGTGTTTGCGCCGCCCAATGAAGTCCACCTGTTGCAGGACCCAGCGCGTTGGTGGTGCGGTACCGTTGATGGTGAGGACCTCGCGGTAACGCCGCAAGGTCGGGTGCTGTGTTGGGACAGTTCGGTGGATGATTGGTTGCCGGTGGGCAGCCGTTTGGACCGTTGGCTGTGGGGCATGCTCGACGGCCAAGCCTTGTTATACGATGCCGAAGGCGAGTTCGCCGACGATGTGTTTGATGACGACGGTGAACTGTGCGAAGCGACGACGTTGGCGCAATTGCGTGCCCTGGTGCGCCGCGATGGTGCCGCCGTCGCGTCACGGTGGCGGCTCGGCGCCGCATTGGTTGCGGTAGGTGACATTCTCCGCGCGCGGGATCAGCTCGAGCGGTGTGTTGAACTCGACGAAGATTTTTATTGGGCGTGGTTAGAGTTGGCCCGCATTTCCGAAAATCTTGGTGAGTTTACAGGCGCGTACGAAGAAGCACTCATGGCCGCGAATGCAGCGCAAAAGTGCGGCGCACCCAGTGCTGGATACTTGTGGAGTCATGCGGCCCGGCTCGCGCTGCGTGGTAATGATAGCGCGGCCCGTGATGCCGCCGCCGCCCAGGTTCAGCGCGTCGCGCCGCAGCTACGGACCGAGCAGTTGGCAGGTATCCGCGAATGCATGACGAATCGCGATTGGAAATCGGCCGGCGGCCTGATGGATCTGTTGCGTGCGGTTTGGCCGCGCGACCTGGAAGTAATGGATATGGCGAGGCAGTTGGCTGCGGCACCGCGCCATGAGCCGGAACCCGACGTAGCCGACGGTCAAGACGCGGATGGTACCGAAGCTGACGCCGACGAAGATGATGCCGGGCCGAATAATGTAGATGCGGAAAACAAGCCTACGTAAACATCGGTCGCGTCGGACTATTGCTACTGCGGTACTTTGGCGAAATTCAAACTGTTCACAACTGCTTGGCGGTGACGAAGTTACACGTCGCGCGCAATCCTGTGTCGTGAACGGTTTTCGCAATCTGCAATGGCACCGAGCAGCATCGCGCGGCCGCGTCTCGCCACCGTTTTCAAACCCTTCGGGGTGCTAGCGGCGTTTGGTAACGGGCTTTTTGGCAACGGGCTTTTTGGCAACGGGCTTTTTGGCAACGGGCTTTTTGGCAACGGGCTTTTTGGCTACGGGCTTTTTGGCAACGGGCTTTTTGGCAACGGGCTTTTTGGCAATGGGCGTTTTTGCTCTGGGCTTTTTGCGATTTGGCGTTTTGGC
>JAGPDK010000249.1 GCA_018057605.1 Kofleriaceae bacterium
TTGTGTAGTGCTCACCATACGCTGCTGCACGAAGGCGGCTGCCGGCCAATTTGGAGCGACCAGCGAACGCTGGGCGCGGGGTCGAAGCCAATGCCATTGGCTGGAATTTTTTCGATCATCGCAACCGGCTCATCTCCGCACAACCAGCCCGCCCAACATCAAGCGACGTGGGTGCGCGACAAGGGCTCGCAGCGTTGCACGAAGCTCACGCGGCGCTCGCCATTACGGCCAACAGCAACGCATCAAAATGGACTGGCGGCCTGATCGATTATGCGAGGTGCATCGACTATTTGGTGTGAGGCGCGGCGGTCGAGCAAACGATCAACACCAGGGCCTCGGGCGTTGGTAAAACTGCGGAATAATGACCGAAAATGTGACGAATGCTCAGCTTGCCTGGTCCTTCTGCGCCACATTCAACTGGCAAGTCGCCGGCATTCAACCCTCCGCGCGTGTATGAGCGCGTTTTTATGGACCATTCATTGACCTTTTCTGGTTAGCTTGCCCCAAGGTTGCCGCCCCGGTCGCGGCAACGTGCATTGCCAAGGTTTGTGTTGGGCCTGCCGCAGCACTGCAAGCCGTGTGCGAAGTCAGCGGCCAAGCCGCGATCGCCAAGGTGCAAACGCAGTTTGCAACCCTCGATTACGCTGCGTTTACGTTCCGTCGCGGTGAGGCCAAGCGTGATGATGCATCCACGCTGCGCGGCCCCTGGGCGCTGCAACTTAGCGTTGGCATGGGGCCACGCGCAGTGTGCGCTAGGTTTCGTGGCGTTGCGCAGCCAACACGTCGTGATCACTGCGGTGCGGGCGGTTGGCCTACCGGTGCAGCGGCGGTTGCGGTTGCGTCGTCGGTTTCAGTTAACGATTCGGTATACAGATCGCTGGTCCAGGTCAGCGTGGCAAAGCCACGAAAGCCGTCGTCGCTGATGCGGCCGTCGAGGGTTGCATCGCGCGCATACGATGTGACTCCTTCGCCGCGTAGCCCCAGCCACCAGTTGGTTGCGACAGCGTAGTCAACGTTGACGGCTAGCCCGATAAAACGCTCTCGGCCTGATGTGGTTTTGTCGAAGTAGTGCTTGGCCGAGCCGCCAAAGATCTCGGCTCGACTACGCAGGTCGGCTTGGTTCAACGTGCCCCACGCCGTGACGCGGTTTTCCAGGGCCAGTTGCGCGGCTACGTTGCTGTCGAGGGTGCGTATAAATTGCACGCCGAGCGCTTGGGTTTGGGTGCCTTCGGTGACTCCGAATTTGCCAACCCAGGTGGTGATTTCCGGGACATCGTCGCTGTTCATTACTGTGCCACCGTCGGACGAGGTGATGGTGCCACCCGACGCGCCAAGGCCAAAGCTAGCGTCGGCTAACATGTGGTCGCTGCCCAGCGCCAGGCCATTGATGCGGACCGGCGCCAAATCCAAAATGGCAGCGGATCGCACGAAGCGCACGCCATGCAATTTGAAATCAAGAAAATCGATGCTGCGATCGGCCAAGGCTTCGCGGCTACGCACATGGAATAAACGAAAAAATCCAAATTGCGCCGATAATTCATAGCCGGCTTCGCCCGATTTCGGCAATCCAGCCCACTCCCAGCGTTGCGCGATATTGGCGTAGATAAATGAAAAGCCGCGATCCGGACGGTACAAAGAAATTCGTGCACCTTCGACGCCGATGCCGTACGCCGTCTCCGAAAACGTGCGCAGTGGTTCGTTGCGCATGCTGGTGAACGACGGGCTCGCATTAAGCGCCACATGGGCTGACAGCCGCAACGGCATGACGCTAATCGTCGTTGTCGACGGAAACTGCAACCGCGGCTCGTTCGGATCGGTATGCAGATCTGGCGCATTGAGATCTGCAGCCGTTAGGGTGAAGCCGCGCGGTAGGCACGCGGCGCCCCATGCCCGCATTTCGCCGGTGCCACTGCCGCCACTGCTGCCGACGCCGCCACTGCCGCGCGCTAACACGCCGATCGAGGCGAGATCACAAAACTCGCCAACCAGGCGCGCTTGCACATGGGCCGTGATGGCACCGCTACCAGCGTATTTTTCGCCACCCGCGTCGAGCGTTGCGGTCGCCGTTACCACCGCGCTGGTCGGCCGATTTGATTGCACAAACAGCGCAACTAGTTGCAGCGTATCGTTGAGGGCTGGCACCGTCGGGCCGATATCGTCATGCAGGCTGACAAATTTGCGAGTCAATTGTTCAGCTTGCGAACGGGTGTGTTCGTACGATGTGCGCAAAACATCGATGGAATCCGCATGGCCCATCGTTGGCCGAGTTGCCAACAACGTCGTGCCACAGATCAGGCCAAGCCAAGTTCGCAGCTGCATTGCCGCTATAGTACGCAAACTCGGCCGCTACATACGCGCGCATTCCGCTTAACCTGCAGGCAACTTGTGGCAATGAACGGTTTGCGGTGGGTGCGGCCTCGTGCGACCGTGCCGGCATGGCAAAAATTGCAATCTTCGCGATGGTTCTTGGGCTCGCTGCGTGTGGCAACAAAGCTAGCGGTCTGGTCGGCGAAATCGACGGCTACAAAGCCAAAATGTGTAAATGCGCCGACGCCGTGTGTGCCGACAACACCTGGAACGATTACAAAACTTGGCGCGAAGCCAAGCGCAAAGAACTCAAAGCCAACAAACCTGGCGACGAGGTAATGAAAGCCGCGCAAGACTCAGAAAAGGCTATGAAAGTTTGCCGCGATACCCTGCGTGATAACGCCGGCTCGGCGGCTGGTGCTGCCGCCGGCTCGGCCGCCGGCTCAGCCGCTGGTTCGGCTGGCGAGGTGGCTGCGCCGGCAGCCGCAGTCCCCGCTGCAGCGGAAGGCTCCGCGGCACCCGAAGGTTCCGCGGCCCCCGCGGGTTCGGCTGCAGCACCAACCAACTAGTCGCATGTACCAATCGCTCAGATGGTCAGCGGTCGCGTGGACCTTTGCGTTGGTGGCATGTTCATCATCCACAAAAAGTCCCAGCGCAGCCATGATCGACGCTGTGCAGCAAGCCCGCGATCGGGTCTGCCTGTGTACCGACAAAGGCTGCGCCCAAGCAGCGCAAGAGGCCTATCGCGGTTGGAAACGCACCCCGGCTTCGTTGCATCGCCGTGATTTGACGCCGGCACAAGCCGCTCATCTCGGCCAACTGGAATTGCAGATGCAGCAATGTGTGGCAGCGCTGGCGCCGTCGCCGGTGCCGTAATTCCGCTCGTGGCGTGGGATGATTCGGGTAATGTTTACTGGCTAGCGCGGTAGCCGGGACGAGAAGAACCACTGCTTGAGCAAAAATATTGCGTAGCCATTTCATAAGGCTAAGCATTTTTTGCAACGGCACAATCGATGCAGTAGCTAGCTGATATGCGACTATTGTGTGCAGTTTTTGTAGTTGCCGTGCTGGCTACGAGCGAATCGGCATGGGCGTTGTCGCAGGCGGAGCACCAGCGGATTACCGAACAGGCGTGTCTTGCCGAGCGCATGTCGGATGGGTTTTGCAAACGCATGGCCAACGCTGCGTTTAGCGTGGACGGTTATGAGTGGCGTGACATGGCGGCGCACGCGCAGCGTGAACTTGAGCAACCTGCCTGCGAGGCTGCTAATCGTTCGGCGCAGCGTGTCAACGAACTCGCGGACAGTGCAGTTGCCGCGTACCACGCGGGTGCGGATGAGGTCGCTGCGGACGAATTTGGCCGGGCATTGCACACGCTGCAAGATGAATGTGCGCATCACGGGATGAGCAATCGTCAGCACGCCCACTTTTCGCTGCTGGATGTGTGTGGCGAAACCGGCGCAAGCCCCGACGCGGCGCCGGAAGCGAAACAGTGCGCCGTCAAGCGCACTAAATCGGCGATGATTGAAATTGCCAACGCTGTGGCCGGCCGGCCGCCCAATTTCACCTGTTCGGCGAGTGACCGCACCACCATGACTGAATGCGGGCGGATTGCGGGGCCTTCGCCGATCGAAGTGTGTGAGTTTCTTGGTGAGTCTACCGAGTGGAATGGCGAGGACACCCGTTGGCAGCCCATCGTCGGCGAGCGTATGCTCAGTGCGTTTAAGTTAGGCTTTCGCGGAATCGACCCATCTTCGGTCTGCGCCGATGGCACTATTGCGACGGAGCCGCCGGTGCAGTTAGTCCATGCGGTGGCACATAGCTGTGCGCTGGTCGCCGTGACATGTTTGGGTAAAGTGGATAACCCAATGCGGCTCGACGAAGACAGCGTTGCGGCCGAGGGTGGCTGCGCCGCGGCCGGCAGGCTTGACGATGCAAGCTCTGGGTTGGCGTTGCTTTTTGCCATGGTGGTGCTTGCCGCGCCTTGGCGCCGACGCGCTGGAATGGCCTGAGATCCGCGCCCACCGCTTGGTGTCGCGGCGCAAGATCGGGTAGGGTCTCGGCCATGAAGCTACACCGTTTTGTTGTTGCGGCTCTGGCCGCGGCGCTGGCTCTATCGGGCTGCGAAAAAAAACCATCTGAGTTCAAGAAGCCGGCAATTCGCACGGCGACCAACCTGCCTGACAAGGTGGAAGCCGGTGATCAACTCGGCAGCGACCACACGGCACCGCCGGCGCCGGAGGTGCCAACCACGCCGGCCATCGACATCGATAGCAAAGACATTCTCGATCGTACCGAAACGGCCAAAGAAGTGTTTGTTAAGCACGTGCTGTTAGGCTGGAACGAATTATCGGCGGTGTACGGCCCGCAAATGGACCCACGGGCCAAAGGCCGAGACAACGCTGCGGCTGCGGCGCTGGCGCAAGAATTAGCTGCCAAATTGCGCGCCGCGCCTGATTCGATCGATGCGTTGGTCAAAGAGCACTCGGAAGACCCTGGCTCGAAGTCTGGTGAACCGTACGAAGTGAAAGAAACCACCCAGTTCGTGCCGGAATTTAAAAAGCTGGCGCTACGGCTCAAAGAAAAAGAAGTTGGCCTAGTCAAAACCCAGTTCGGGTACCACGTGATTGAACGCGTTACGCCGCCAGCGTTAGACCCACTTGAACCGGCGGCGATTTTGGCGCGGGCTGCAGAGCCAGGTTCAGTGCGCGTGCAGCATGTGCTAATCGGTTGGAAAGACGTGCCTGCCGCAGCACAGCGCCCGGTTGATCCACGTGCTGCAACCCGCACCAAAGCCGATGCCGACAAGGTCGCGTCGACGGTGTTGTCCAAAATCAGCGCTGGCGCCGACATGGTTGCACTGATGAAAGAGTTCTCCGAAGACCCAGGCACCAAAGACACTGGCAAGGACTACGAAATCAACGAGAATACGCCGTTTGTTGAGCCGTTCAAAAAACTCTCGTTGCGACTCAAAATCGGCGAAGCCGGCATGATTCGCTCGCCGTTTGGTTGGCACGTAATTAAGCGCATGGCGCCGCCACCGCCTGACGCCTTGGAATCGGCTGATATCTTGGCCCGCCCACCAGTAACCAAAATCGCCAAGGTCAAACATATCTTGTTGTCCGACGACAAGAGTGGTCGCCCCGATGCTGATCCACGTGGCAAAAAGCGAACCCGCGCTGAACTCGAAGCGCTCGTCAAAAAGACGGTTGCGGCGCTCAATGCTAAAGGCAAAATCGAGCCGTTGATGGCTGAACTGTCGGAAGATCCAGGCTCGGCCAAATCGGGTATCAGCTACGACGTAACGCCCGAAGCTAGCCTGGTGGAGCCGTTCAAAGCCTTGGGTTTGCGTCTCAACGTCGGTGAAACTGGTGTCGTGAAAACTGATTTCGGTTTTCACATTATTCAGCGCACCGAGTAGCGCGATTCAGCGTAGCGCCGCTGCGCGTGCGCTTAACGACTACAGGAAGCCCCGCCTTCTGGTACACCGAGCTTGCGTAAAACAATGCCGGGAGCGCAGAAGTTGGTGATGCCGGACTGAAACAGGTTGAATCCGACAAAGGCGGTAAATGCCAGCGCCCACGAGGACACAAACAGTGGACTCTGCGCGACTCCAAGTGCCAGTGAAAGCATGACGAAAAAGCCAGCCAAGATGCGGATGTAGCGTTCAACGTTCATAGCAAAATCTCCTCTGGGTGTAACAAACTCAACCGTCCAAGCGCCTAACAGCACGCGCTGAGCAAAGGCCTGGCATCATCAACCAGTGTCGGTAAGTGTAGAAGCGATCGGTTGGAAAGCAAGGAATTGGCAAAGCCGGTGCGTGCAGGGGGGGCCGGCACCGGCCTCCGCATGCATCGCCGCCAGAAACGACATATACACTCATGAGACACCTGCGGCTCGCCAAAGTCTACCGCCAAAACGGATTTGCGTACGAAAATGCCCAATGCCCGCGAGTTGCCTAGGCCGCGCCTGGGCGCATGGTGGCGCGCGTGACTCCGCGCACGGTCCCGGCCGTTACAGGCCGAGCAGTTCTTTGGCTTCTGGGTCCGGTGGCCGGACAATCACTTTATCCACTACGGCCATCTTGGCGTGAATCACATCGCACACCGGGGTAAACGACGCTTTTTGAAACGCGCGCAGGGATGCTTGGTTGTCGGCGGCAATGAGCGCCCACGAACGATAGGCGTCGGTCGCGCGTAGCTCTTTGGTCAAGGCTTCGAGCATTGCCGGTGCCACGGCGCGGCCACGTGCCGCCGGTGCGACGAAGACGCTGTGAATGTACACATCGTATTTCGCCAGCTGTAACATGCGGCCAAGTTCGGGCGATTCCACTGGGCCGCGCGCACTCCACACAATGCCCGCTGGGCGCGAGCCCAAATGTGCGATCATGGCCCAGTCGCCGCGCCGCCATAATTTGCGAGCGCTGTTGTCGTCGAGCGCAAGTTGTTCGGCAATGTCAGCGCGCCCGGTGTCGTCGAGCGCGTCGTAGTCTTGTTCCGAAAAACGCGCGATAGTTAAGCCGGCTGGTGCAGCGATATCGCGGGTCCACAACTGGCCGCGGTACAAACAAAAACGTTCGTATTGGGCCAGGCTTGAGGCGGTGGAGCGAATCTTGGTCCATGCCGCGCGAGCTTGGGCGGCGGCGGCCACCGGCGTTTCACGGGCACGGCGAGCTTTTTGCGCAACGTTGGCAAACCTGCGACCAACTGCGGCTGATTTGGTTTGGCTCCACACCTTAAGTGCGATGGCCGGATGCTTTGAAGTAGGCAACATCGGCAGCGCGTAGTCGCCAATGCCGCCGACGACTTCGAGTGCCGTCATGCCACGCGCGCGTGCCGCCATTGCTTCGGCGTGTAACAACCTTGGCGCAGCGCCACGACTCGACACTTGTGGATCCACGGCCATGGCTAACACAACTGCACGATCCAAATCGTCGACCACCAAGGCTGCGGCGACGGCTTCGCCTGACGCATCGTCGAGGCGGGCTAATCGCACGCGGCCCTCGCGGCCCCAGCCCAACGTAACTTCCTCGAGCAACGTGGCGGCATCGGCGTCGGCCAGTGGCGACACTTCATCGCGTTCGGCCCACTCCAACCGCGACAATCGGCGCAATGAACTCATGCCTTTGCGTAACTTCACCAGGTCTTCGCCAAACGTGGTGACTACGCCGGAGCCATCGGTGCTGTCAGCGGGGGCCAACGCCAGCGCAATGCGATGCGCGCCCCCTGCCGAATCACTGGTTTCGACGGAAAAGCCCGCCGAGGCCAAACGCGACACCAAATTGGCGCGCGCGTTGGAAGGTTCAGCCAGCGGCTCTAATAACAGCAAGTCCCAGTTAGCGCCGTCGTCGATCAGCGCCCGGGCAAACGCGGCGCCGACTTGTTGCTCAAACCCGGCCGCAGCGATGATATCGAGGGCTGGCGGCCGTGGCCCGGCGTCGCCCATCATGCGCACTTCGGTGACATCGACCAAGCCGAACTTGGCGGTGCGCCGATACAACGGTAACAGGCCGACTAACTTTTCTTGATCACGAGCGACGAGCACGTACGGCTCGGCATGCAAGGTTTCGTGATAGGCGTGCCACCACGGCACCAGCCAACCGGGACCACGAAATAAGCCACCGGCCCGCGAGCCAATGGCTGCGGTGGCCGCAACCAAAGCATCCCATTCCTGGCTAATGGCTTGGACCGCGGAAAACTCACGCAAGACCGTCAGATGCAAAGACATTCGGCCTACGACGATAGCACGGTTGACCGCATCCGCAGCGCTGTCCCATGCTATTCCAGCGTTGCGATTGGCAACACTTGTAGTCAAAAGCGACGAGCTTGCGGGTGGCATGGTCATATACCCCCAGCAGTGCAGGTTCAGTGCCATGCCTTTGCAAGGGCCGTCCTGACCGGAC
>JAGPDK010000250.1 GCA_018057605.1 Kofleriaceae bacterium
AGTGAGATCTTGATGGAAGCGGCCGGCCGTGCCGTGGCGGCGCAGATTGTCGCCCGCTGGCCGGCTGCACGGCGGATTGTTATTGTGTGTGGCCCTGGCAACAACGGCGGCGATGGCTTTGTGTGCCGTCGGGTGTTAACTACGCTTGGCCTGGCATCAACGGTAATTGCGACCGCCAAGCTCGCCCGTTACACTGGCGTCGCTGGCACGTTTGCAGCGTTGGCGCATCATCTAAATCCACAGTTGATGGTTGATGATGATGTGCACGGGCCCTGTGAAGTGTCGCGGCAGTTATTGGCTGAAGCTGACCTCGTGGTCGATGGCCTTTTTGGTACGGGTTGTCGTCCGTTAACCGGACGCTGGGCGGCGTGGGTGCAAGCGATGAATCACAGCCGGGCGCCGCGAATCGCCATCGACATTCCGTCGGGTTTGTGTGCGACCACGGGGCAGATCTTGGGCGTCGCAGTGCAAGCGGATGTCACGGTTGCCATGATCACGCATAAGCTTGGTGCGCTCACCGCGCCAGGCTGTGACAGCAGTGGCGACACCGTGTTAGCGACATTGGATATCCCCGAGGCCCAGGTCGCGGGCCGAACTGCGGCAGGTGCCATCACGCTGCGCTGGGCGCGCGCGATGATTCCACGTAGTAATCCCAGTGCACATAAAGGTGTTCGTGGTCAGGTGGTTGTGGTTGGTGGTGCCGCCGCCATGCGTGGTGCCGCGCGACTCGCGGCGGTTGCGGCGCTGCGTGGCGGCGCGGGTCTGTGCACTTGGTTGCCACCGCCGATCAGCACTGACGCTGATCGGATGCGCAACGTTGATGCGCCGGATCCAATCATGGTCGCGGTCAGTACATCGTTGGTCGAATTTGACGGCGAACTAAAAACTCGGTTGAATCGGCGTGGCGCCATCGTGCTTGGCCCTGGGCTGGGTCGGGACGCGGTTGGATTCGCCATGGTGCAACGCGTGTTAGCTGGTTGTATGGAGCAGCACTATCCGTTGGTGCTCGACGCTGACGCATTGTTTCACCTCGAAGCCTCGAATCCCATTATGCCCGAAGGCGTCGTCCTGACGCCGCATCCAGCGGAAGCCGCGCGGCTGTTGGGCTGTACCGTGGGCGACGTGCAACGTGACCGTGTGGCGGCGGCGCGGTCGCTGGCGACTCGTTATCGCGCGGTGGTCGTGCTCAAAGGCCAACGCACGATCATTTGCGACGGCATGCGGTTGGCCGTGTGCTTGAGTGGCGCCGAAACGTTAGCAACCGCGGGTACTGGCGATGTGTTGGCCGGTTTGATCGGTGGTTTCCGCGCCCAGGGCTTAGTGGCCTGGGACGCTGCCGCACTGGCGACCACCGCGCATGGCGCCGCCGGTGAGTTACTCGAAAAAACCTGGGGGCGTCGCGGGGCGGTCGCCAGCGATGTCCCGGATGCCATCGCGGCCGTGTTAGCGCCGCATTACGTTTGGTAACTCAGCCCGGGGCAATACGGTCAGTTCGACCGCGCGCCCTCTAACTCGTCGGCAGTTTACGTACACGGCAAATGCACTGGCAGGGAAGTCGCGTTATGTTGCCAGTCTCGGAGGATCTATGCGTTTTGCTTCGTCAGTTCTACTTTCAGCATTGTTTGTCGGTGGCCTTTCGGTCGGTTGTAAAAAGAAACCACCGGCGTCGTCCGGCGTAGGTTCGGCGGTCGCCGGGGCGGGTGCTTCGGGCGCGGGTTCAGGCTCGGATGCCCTGGGTTCCGGATCGGCAGGCTCGGCAGACCAGGCCGGTGCAGCTGCAGGATCCGGCGCAGCAGATGGCTCGGCCGCAGGATCCGGCGCAGGCTCGGCGACGGCAGCAACCAGTATGAGTAACAAAGGTGGCAATTGCCCTTCGATGGTCGCCGGTGCGACTACCGTTGCTGAACTCAACGCTGGAGCGTTGTCGTTGACGATTTCAGCCGACAATACCGACGCCGTCGCGGTAATCCAAAAACGCAGCAAAGAACTGTTGGCCGCGCGCGCTGGCGAGCATGCGGCCGGGGGGGCGGTGCATGATCAAAAAGGTACCCAAGGTGGCAACAACGGAATTTGCCCGGTCATTTCGACCATGGATGCCAAGGTCACCAACAACAGCAAGGGCGTCGTCATTGCGTTTTCGCCGAAGCCGAACGCCAAAGTGGATCTTGTTGCGGTCAAAGCGGATATCGATGATCGCATTAGCAAAACCGCGGCGTTTGTCGCGGCCAATCCGAAACCGGAAGAAGGCGTCGGTCATGGCGGTGGCGTTGGTGGCGGTAAAGGTGACGATGGCAGCAACCGTTCGGGTAAAGGCGACGGCAAAGGCCAACAGCGCGATATCACGCCCGGTGGCGGCGACGGCGGCGGCACTGGCGGGGGTGGCGGCAAAGGTACCGGCGGCGGTGGCGGCAAAGGTTCGGCGATCACCAAGTAGGGAGCTGGCGGTTGCTTGCGCTGCGCTGCGTGCAATTACGGTTATGTGAGCGGCGCGGGGGCAAGCCCTTCGGCCATCCCGGTTACGCTGTAATAATCGTGCCGACGTCTTCGCCTTTGAGCGCTGCGAGTACTTGGCCTGGCTTGGTACCGTTGACGATTTGCAATTCTTTGCACCACTGGGCCCGTGGCATGTATTCAACGACGACGCGCTCGACGACGACGTCAGGCAAGTTCATCTTGGTGAGTTCCGCTGCGGTAATCCGTGGAATCAAGGTGGCGGCGGGATTGCGTTTGGGGTCATCGGTATACAGGCCGTCTTCATCTTTGATGAAGATCGCGCGCCGCGAACCGAGAAATTCGGCCGACAAAAACACGCCGGAATCGGTGCGATGCGGTGGAATGCGACTGCCTTCTTCGCGTTTTTCCCAATAGCCAAATGGCGGCATGCCACTCATGACCGGAATGCAGCCGAGTTGCAAGTACAACGGCAGTTTCTCAAAATCATCGGGCAACATGTAAATGCCACCATGCTTGGCTAGCAGCATTTGCACCATGCGGGCGTTCTGCATCGGAATATACTTGCCCAAGGTGGCTACCACACCCACCGGCAATTCTAGTTCGCTGGCGATCGAGTAAATATGGCGAGCCCGCGTGCCACCGCCGACGAGCACCACCACTTGAATGCCAAGTTTGCGTGCTGCGATGATTTCATCGAGGATTGGGAACAGCGCAGCACGGCCGCGATCCATGACGCTTTGGCCGCCGATCTTGACGACCTTTACGTCGGGCATGATGGCGGTTGGTTGATAGTTTATGCCCGAGGGGCTTTTGCCCGTGAGGGTTGCACCGGACAGCGTTGATTCGATGGTCTTGCGTTCCAACATAGGATTTCCTGGTTTCCGGTTATTTCGTAATGACAGTGCCAACGTTTTGGCCACGCAACGCTGCGGAAAGCTGGCCAGGCTTGAGGCCGTTGACGATTTGAATGCGCTTTAAGTTCTTGGCGGTTTTCCAAGCGTGCAGCACTTCTTCGTCGATCGGCAACTCGCTCGGAATATCTGCCAACAAGGCCTGCAGGGTGGTGCGCGGGATCAAGGTCGCGTCAGTGTGCTTCTTCGGATCTTTGTTGTAGAGCCCGTCTTCGTCTTTGACAAAGATGACGCTCTTCATCCCTAATACTTCGGCCAGTTGAAATAGACCAAAGTCAGAGCCATGCATCGGCAAGTGGCCTTCCATCGGTGGTGGTTCCCAGAAGTGATACGGCGGCACCGAAATCGCAATCGGAATGATGCCGGCGTCGAGGTAAAGCGGCAGGTCCCAGAAGTGGTCGCGCTGCATAGGCATGGAGCCGTGTGGTGCTAGCAAGGTGTTGAGCACAATCGCGTTGAGTTCTTCCATCGCGCCCACCAGCTGCGCAATACCGCCGACCGGTAGGCCAAGATCCAAGGCAACCGAAAGCGTGTGACGAACCCGCGTGCCGCCACCGACGCCAATCAGCATGCGCACATTTGGATCGGATTTCTTGAAGGCGGCGATTTCGTCCACCAACGGCATGATTGCAGCTTTGCCGCGATCGAAAATGCTTTGGCCGCCAATCGAAACTAGCTGCAGTTCCGGGAAAATACGCCAATCTTTGTCGCTGTCGGTTTGGGCAAGCACGTCGCGACGTTGTAGCGACTCTTGCATCAAGCGTGATTCAATGTGGGTGCGGCCATCGCCGCCAACGAGCTTGGTCATGCAAGCACTCTACATCGAAACTTCTCGGCGGTTAGGACTTGTAAATTAATTAGTGAGCAATTGTTTTGATCGAGGCACTTGAATGGCAAGGCCCAAGGAACGATGTCCGTCACTATGGCTCGGCGCAAACGATGATTGCGCCGCCGCGCACAAGTCGTTATGGCTTAGATGGCCACAGTTCGTACGATCCGCTGCCCTTGATCACCACCGTGCCTTTATCGAAGTACGGCTTGAGCGAAATCAAATTGTACGCGCCGCCGGATGCCGCGGTGATGTGTTCAAACGAGCCTTCGCATTCACCGTTGCCCCCGGCCGCGAGACTGGTGGCAACTTCTTCGCCGGCAGCGGCGGCATAATCAATGGAGGTTGCGCGGCCGACGCCCGCCACTACGTATTGATACATGGCTTTGACTGGTACGTCGGTGCAGGTGCCTTTGTCGGCAACTTGCACCGTGACGTTCCATGTGCCGGCCGGCACGCATCCTTGATCTGCGGGTGGCGGCAGACCGTTCGTGGTCACCAGCATCCCCGATAGGGTTAGCGTGGCGGTGCAGGTCGGTTCGTTTTCGTTGGAGTCGACGCCGGGTGTTGCGGCACCGGTATCGCACGCAATAACGAGGCAGCAGCTAAGCGCAAATGTTGACGCGCTACAGTTCCACTTTGAAGGGTGCATGCTTCCTAGCCTAGTGAAGTATTGTGGCGCATGCAAGGGTTTGCGTCGACGGTGACAATCGGCGTGGGCCAACGTATGCTTAGCGCATGAACAAGCTTAGGTCGTTGCTGCCGTGGTTCACCGCCGTTATGCTTGTGGCTCCGATCACAGGTTGTAAATCAAAACCTGAGGGGCGTGCGCCGGCTGCGGTGGCGTCTGGTTCGGGCGCGGCACCTACCGTGGTGCCTGGCGTCGGTTCTGGTGCTGGACTGGGATCCGGATCCGCAACGGTTGCGGCCCCAACGCCCGGCACCACCGATACGACTGGGGCGCCGGGGGTAATTCACGGCGATAAGTGGCAAGATGACGCGGGCGAGGGCGGCGGCTTTAAGTCGTTTAAGGAGACCTGGATCTACGTCGACGGAGAACCGGTTGCCGCGATGTTGGTCGCTGAGCTGCCGGATATTCCGGTAGCGTGGACGCTGCAACAAGAGGATCTCGATTTCGTCCGTGGCCAACCCGGATCTCATATTCGTAAGTTTTACGTTCGGCGTTGGCGCTTGACCGACTATTTTCAAGCGTTGGGTATTCCGCTTAAGAAAATCAAAATGGTGTACCTGCACGGTGGCAGCGGCGTGATCGCAGTGCCTGGTGATGTATTGCGCAAATTCTCCGACGGCTTGCGCTTCGATCTCACGGGCATGGACAAAACTAAATCGCGGTTCTTTTTGCCTGCGGACATGCCGCATTTTGGCGGATTTGATCGCTACGCTGGCGTTTCTGTTTTGATCGACAAGCCGGTGTTGGCGGTCGATGCGCACAAAAACCTGATTCAAGACGGCGTCGAGCTTGCGGGCATCCCGTACCATGGCAATCCCGAGCGCGGTGGCATACGGATCTATCGTGATGGACGCTTGGCCCTGGTTATTAAACGCAACACCTTGGGTGCTGTTGGGCGAATCACTCCGACCGAGCCGCGTTGGGATTTCGCTGCGGTATTGAAAGCCAACGGCGTAAGCGATCAGCCGGTCGCGGCGGCCGACATTGTCTACAAAGGGGTGCGAACTCGCGTTGCGGGCACGCTGTTTGCCAACCTACAGTTCGCAACGAACTCGCAAGCCTCCGGCGAAATTCTGCTCGGTGCCGACGCGGTGCCAGCAAATGCAATTTTGCTGTATTCGAAAGGCCGTGTGCCGGCCGCTAAGCCTGAGGCACCGGAAGAAAAAGAAGCGCCAGCGAACGCCACCAAGTAGGCGTCGCGTGGCGGCTCGTAACGCGGCTCCAACATTCGCAGGCAATTAATGCTTGGCTGCGCGTCTGAGCCTGCGCTTGGTTCGTCTTTGGGGTGCCGCTCCGTCAAGCCTGCGCTTGGTTCGCCGCAGGCTTGGCCCCCTTCGGTTGCTGCGCTCGACGTGCGCATCGTTTTTGTTTTCGTACCGCCAATCCACACGGACTCAAACCTTAGCGGCCGGCCGACGGGCCAGGTGCCGAAGTGACACCGAAACGACAAACGTCGCAGCACGCTGCGACGTTGAAAGCACGCTGTAGATGATTGTTAGATGGCTGGTGGGCGAAAACCTGGGGTGCCACACGTGCCTGTCGCCACCTTGGCGTTGATTTTGTCAACGAAGGCTTTGAGACTGGTAATCTGGCCATTGTTGCTACAGTTGTAGGTTGGGTGCGTGCCGGTCCCCGTGGCGCGCTCTTTACCTTTGGCGCAGAGTTTGGTCTCGTTCGCGATGACCGCATAGGTGGTGGGGGTGCCTGGCACCGCAACGGTGGAGAACATCCCGGTAAAGAATAGTTGTTCTTGATTGCGCTCGAACATCTTTACGTATGTGTTGGCGTTGTCAGCGTAGAAGCCGCCGGCACCGCCCGTGTGACAAGCCGTACATACGCCTTGCGCCGAATTGGTTTGGGCGATTTTGTAGGCTTTCTCAGTTTCCCAATCGAGCACCGAGACAGCCATGCAGCCCGCAAATTTTTGCATCGCAATCGTGCTGGTGGTCGACGCCTGATTGGCTGGCGGCTGCACCGGTTGAGTCTGGTCCACGTTTCGGTCGATCGCTTCTTGGGTTAACCAGGCCGTTACCTTCATCGCTTGGTCGGCTGTGAATGCTGGCCCAGCATGCGCGCCCTTGGTTAGCAGCTTCGCTTGGACCACCACGAAGTCGCCAACCAGCAGACGGTCATTGGTCAGTGCGGTGTACGCGGTTGCCGTTGGGTTGTCGCCAAAGAACGCGTTTGAGGTGCTTGGCTCGCCTTGGTGACAGCCGGCGCAAGCTGCGATGGCGAACGATTTCACCGAGGAGTCGAACAGCGTTTTGCCGGCGCTGTCGCCACCTGGGTCATCAACTGGCGGTTCTTCGAAACCGCCAACGCAGCCGGCGAGCGAGGCGATAGTAAAGAGCGAAGCGAGGATAACGTTGTTCCGCATAGATTCTCCTAAATGAGCGCGTGGGCGAAGCAAGGTAGACAATTAGCGACGGCGACGGATGGTGAACGCGAGACCGAGGCCGAGTGCGAGTACCAGCGAACCGTTTGAACCATTGCTGCTACAACCACCGATGCCATTACCGTCGGTTGGACCTGGGTTGTTTGGATCGTTCGGGTCAACTGGGTCAACTGGGTCGATTGGGTCAGTTGGGTCGCTAACCACAGATGGGAACATCATGATGTCGAGCGCGAGCTTGTCCTGCACCAGACCCGTGTCACGTTTCTTCACGCCAACCATTGGCATCACGGTGAATTGTTTCACAAGTGGGTCGAAGCCGCCGGCAACACCGTACCCAGGGTTGTCCATCGTGATGCATTGTGGCGCGTAGTTGCGGCCTTGTGGAGTGTTTGGGTTTTGGCCGTAGTATTGCGAGATCCAGCCACCGGCCATCGAAACGCCTAGCGAAACGGCTTTGAGCGGTTCGATCTTGCCAAGCGTGTCTGTCCCTAAAATGGTCATCGTTGCGATGCCGCCGTCGGTAATCGTCGGGTGGAAGCCAAAGGCAACCGGACGTTTGTCTTTGCCGTAGACGCCAGCGCACAGGCCTGGGTGAGCGCCATCTCCGACACCTAGGATGCCGGTTTTAGGCTGCTCAAGCATGGTCAGGCCGGTGGGCGCCACTTCAAATGGCACCGTGTATTCTTCGGTTTTACCTTTGGCACGTCCTTGGCGGTTGGTGGTGTCGATTTTAACGTACGACAACATCATGCGATTGCTTGGCGTGCCGTCGGCGTTGGCCACGTTTACCAAAGATGGGGTGCTGTAGTAGATGTTACCCGAACGCTCTTGGATGTACTTTTTCCATAAGATGCGCTCCGCTGCTGGAGTGCCAGCTGCGGTGTCGATCAAGCCGCAACGGACGCCGCGGTTTGGTGGTTGCGAG
>JAGPDK010000251.1 GCA_018057605.1 Kofleriaceae bacterium
CAATACCTTCGATGCACCGGTGGGTCGGGCTGACATTTTGTTGTCCAACGATGATGCCGTGATCAAAGCCCAGGTCATCGTGCAAGAAGGCAAAACCTCCGAAGTTGAACGGCAATTCACCGCGCCATAGCCATGTGGGCCGGCCCTGTCGCCCGCTGGGCGGTCGCCGGCGCAAGACGTCCCTTGCGCCACCGCCCGGTGCCTGGTACTTACACACCGCTTCGTCACCAATCACTTCGAGATGATCGCTGGTGCCGGCATTTCGCCGTCACGAGAGGAAAGTCCGAGCTTCACAGGGCATGGCGCTGGTTAACGACCAGTCGAGGTAACTCGCAGGACAGTGCAACAGAAAACAAACCGCCTGCTTGCAGGTAAGGGTGAAACGGTGCGGTAAGAGCGCACCGCTCCGATGGTGACAAAGGAGGCTAGGCAAACCCCGCCAGAAGCAAGACCGCACAGGGGTCGCGCGGCTCGCGCAATGACTCCGGGTTGGTCGCTTGAGCGTGCCGGTAACGGTACGCCTAGAGGAATGATCATCCCCGTAAGGGAACAGAACTCGGCTTACAAGAGTGTTAGGTGACGAAGCACCTTTCATTCGTGTGCCACCATTCCAGCGCCTTGATGCATGCCGCTGCTGTCACGGGCACAGCACTCGGCTTACAAGAGTGTTAGGTGACGAAGCACCTTTCATTCGTGTGCCACCATTCCAGCGCCTTGATGCATGCCGCTGCTGTCACGGGCACAGCACTCGGCTTACAAGAGTGTTTGGTGACGAAGCACCTTTCATTCGTGTGCCACCATTCCAGCGCCTTGATGCATGCCGCTGCTGTCACGGGCACAGCACTCGGCTTACAAGAGTGTTTGGTGACGAAGCACCTTTCATTCGTGTGCCACCATTCCAGCGCCTTGATGCATGCCGCTGCTGTCACGGGCACAGCACTCGGCTTACAAGAGTGTTTGGTGACGAAGCACCTTTCACTTTTTGGTCTGGCGTCTGAAAGTCTGGAGGCCGAAAGTCCCGAGTCCCGAGTCCCCAATCCGGAATCCGGAATCCGGACACAAGCGGACTGGCGGACTGTGAGTTGAAGATAATAAGTGCGTTCTTCAGAGTATGAAGGCATGGCACGGAAGCGGCGGGCACCGGCCACCCGTAGAACACCGAATGGGTTGAATTGCCTACTGCGACGCGGACTTGCGGGCACCTCGACGCGTACGTCCGATGCTCGCTCGTCGCGTAGATCTACTACGCTCCTCGCGGCGCTTCGGGCGTGCGCGCCGATCTGCCTCGCAAGTCCGCGTCTCGCTACGGCATTCAACCCATCCGGTGTTCTCGATGGCAGGTGACTGTGAGGGGGCGTCGCGAGTGCCCGGTTCGAAGCACCCCAAGTGGTTCATTCCGGGCCTCCGCGCTGAGCGCAAATCGACGTGCTCGGGTGGCACGAGCGTCGCGAGGGAACGGTCAACCTGTCATCGCCGTGGGTAGGTGCCTCGCCGCTGGCGTGATGCCACCACCAAGCTCGCTGAGTATCACCAGATTTTCGCTACGTTCACTTCTCCGCGCCGCTTCGCGTTGTCCGGTTTGCGGACTTGCGGACTTGCAGCCTTGCAGGCGGGCAGCTTTGCGCAAAGTCCGCTGCCGGTTAGTTCAACATATACACAACCATCACCCCGATCAGGCCAAGGAACAGCACCAGCCACATCGTGATCTGCAACAGCACCACGTGCATCGGGGTTTCCATTTTAGTTTGTTCCGAAGTTGTCATATCTAGTCCTTTTACCATTCACAAACGTGGCCAGTGATGAAGCGAAGCCAGCGAATGCTGGCGAGCGAGATCGATCAAATCGTCGACGAAAAAATGGGAGCATTTCGGGTTTGACCATAATAGCGATCAAACACTTGGCAAACATTGCGAGCCAGCACCCGCCCAAGCTGGGTACAGCGCACCGTGTTCTCTTGGCTCGCATCCACCGTGGCTAACGTTGGATCCAATGCAAGTTGACTCAGCTCTTTGGCAAAGTACTGTTGCGCATCAAAGCCAAATTCTTTGGCGACCGTATTGAGCGCCACTTCACCGTCACACATGAGCTTTTGGATGATGTCGCGCCGCAGTTGATCGTCGCGGGTAAGGTCCATGCCGCGAATTACCGGAAACCGACCTTCATTGACAATGCCTTGCCACTCCTGCACGTCGTGGGCATTTTGCCAAAAAGCGGAATCCGTCGAGGAAATTGCCGAAGCTCCCAGACCAATGATCGCATCAGCAACCCGCTCAACATAGCCTTGAAACGATCGGGTCATAGCCCCCACCGCGGCGGCTTTGGCCAGCGGTGAATCCGGCCGAGCGTAGTGATCAATGCCCAACGCCACATAGCCAGCCTTGGCCATTTTGTCGGCTGCTTGCAATAACAACGCAGCTCGCGCCAACGGCGAAGGCAACTCGCCGGCCCGCTCCACCAGCTTCTGCTTGGGATTTTTCGAAGGCATATGGGCATAACCAAACACCGCAACGCGATCGGGCTGCATGGCGATAACCTCATCGAGCGTCGCGCCAAATGAACGTTCATCTTGTTTGGGCAGGCCATACACAAGATCAAGGTTGATGTCGGTAAACCCAGCTGCCCGGCAACGAGTGACTAACGTCGCGGTTTGCTCAACCGATTGATGACGCCCGATCGCCGCTTGCACCTCAGGCGCAAAATCTTGCACCCCGACACTCACAGACGTGAAGCCATGCTGAGCCATCGTATCGATAATTTCAGCAGACGTCGTGCGCGGATCTAGTTCAACGGATCGCCGAGCCGTTGCCGCCACCGGCAGCGCCCGGGCAACGGCTTCAAGCAACCTCGTCATGGTTGCAGGTGATAGAAAATTAGGCGAACCACCACCGAGCGCAATCTCGGTAACCGAACAGCCCTGCAATCGCGCCGCCACCAAGTTCAGCTCGGTTAGCAAGTCATCAACGTAAACATCGCCACGACTAGCATCGCGAGTGGCCACAACATTACAACCGCAGTACCAACATAGCTGCCGACAAAACGGGATGTGCAAATACAGCGATAGGTTGGCTTGCCGCGCTGCCAGTTGCTCAAGTTGCCCGCGCACTTGATTGGTTTCATAGCGGCCAAAGCACGTCGCAGGCGGATAGCTGGTGTAACGCGGCCCACTTGCCACCATGGCGGCAACGTCTTGCGCAGTGAGAGCGGGCTCGATCATATCTGTTTCTTTTCAGGAAACGTGCCGAGCAAAATCACTGCAAATCCGCGTAATTCGCGCACTTACGCGCAAAAATGAGAGGCATCAACCCAGTTGCACGCAAAATCTGCGCGTTTGAATCACCGTACCTGCTATACGCGTTGGCACGATATTCGCTTGAATGTGCCCCGTGGTGAGCAGCAAAGGCAGAATTCTTGTCGTCGATGATGAAGTTAATGCGCGCAGCGCGTTGGCGGAACTGTTGCGCGATGAGGGGTACGACGTCGAAACTGCAGCCGATGCCTTCAAGGCATTAGGCAAGTTCGAAGCGTTCGCGCCTGCGGTCGTGGTGACCGACCTCAAAATGCCAGGCATGGATGGGGTCGAACTGGTGCGCCGGTTAAAAGCCTACGAAGTTGCACCCGCCGTCATTGTCATGACCGCGTTTGGCGCGGTTGAGTCGGCAGTCGCTGCGATGCGCGCAGGGGCTTCCGAATACCTCGCCAAACCGCTCAACCTCGACGAGCTGCTAGTCTGTATGCAGCGGGTGCTTGAACATCAAGCGTTACATCGCGAAACCAAACTGCTCCGGCAACGGGTCAAAGATCGCACGGCACCGTCGAACATGATCGGTTCGTCGCCGTCCATTCAACGCGTATTTGAAGTCATTGATCAAGTCGCCCCAAGCCGCGCCACCACCTTGATTTCCGGGGAGAGTGGCACCGGCAAAGAGCTGGTAGCCAACGCGATTCACCAACGCTCGCCGCGGGCGAGCGGCCCATTTATTAAGCTGCACTGCGCCGCACTGGCAGAAAGCCTGCTGGAAAGCGAACTCTTTGGCCACGAACGCGGCGCGTTTACCGGCGCCCTGACTCGCCGCGATGGCCGGTTCTCGCTCGCTGATGGCGGAACGCTGTTCCTCGACGAAATCGGCGAAGTCTCGCCAGCGATTCAAGTCAAGCTGCTCCGGTTTTTGCAAGAGCACGAGTTCGAACGGGTTGGCGGCGGTCAAACCATTCGGGTCGACGTCCGCGTCATCGCTGCCACCAATCGCAATCTCGCCGACGACGTGGCCAAAGGCCGTTTCCGCGAGGACTTGTTCTATCGCCTCAATGTCATCAACATTGAAATGCCAGCGTTGCGTGAACGCAAAACCGACATTCCTGAACTGGCCCAGTTTTTCGTCGAACGTTGCGCTAGCGACAACGACCGGCCGTCGGTCATTGGGTTCACCGACGAAGCTTTGCGTGCGCTGTGCAATTATGACTGGCCCGGCAATGTGCGTGAACTCGAAAACGCAATCGAGCGTGCCGTGGTAATGGCCGCAACACCGCTCATCGACCTCGTGAACTTACCCAACAGTGTGCGTGCCGCTCAGCAAACTGCCCCGTCAACCGCAGGCGCGACCATTGGCCCATTGCCTATTCCGGGTGCGTCGATGGAAGACATCGAGAAGTACGCGATCTTAGAAACCCTGCGGTCAACTGGCGGCTCAACCTCGCAGGCTGCTGAGATTCTCAAAATGAGCGTGCGCACTATTCAATACCGACTCCATCAATACAACGCGGCACCAAAATCAGATGTCGCAGCCGTTGCGCCTGCAGCTGACAAGCGTAAACAATCGCCCAGCACCCCACCGGCCGCGAACCGTGATCCCAAATAGGACATGCCTGATTTTTTCGAAGACTGCATGCGGCAAATCCATTTTGACACCGGCGAAACTGCACGCTTGAGCCAACTGCACCCGTTACTTGCACCGCATTTTGTTGGCATAGCCGAGATTTTCTATCAGTCACTAGTGGGCAGTCCGGCCGCGATGCGCATCTTCAAAGACGACGCCCAAGTCAACCGGCTCAAAGTCACGTTGGTCGATTGGATGTCGACGGGGTTACTTGGACCGCATGACGAACGATTTTATGAGCGACGCTCGCGCATTGGGCGCCGCCATGTTGCGATTGGCCTACCGCAGCACTACATGTTCACCGCCATGAACACCGTGCGCACGCGATACCACGAACTCATTAATGAGCTCAGCGCGCCCAGCGATGCGGTTGGATATTCGCGGGCGGTCAATCGCTTGCTCGATCTCGAATTGATGCTGATGCTGCGCCACTATCAGATCGATTCGGAAGAGCGCTTAGTTCAACGGGAGCGCGCCGTGCAAGCTGAGCGTCTCACTGCGATGCAAACCCTGTCCGCAGGCTTGGCGCACGAAGTTCGGAATCCACTCAACGCTGCCGCCCTGCAACTTGAACTACTCAATCGCCGCATCATCCGCACCAGCGACGATCCAAAATTAACCGAGCCCACCAAGTTGGTGCACCACGAATTGCAGCGATTGTCCAAAATGCTCAACGAGTTTGTATCGTTTGCGCGGCCGCCGCAATTAGACATTTCGCAGCACGACTTGCTCGCCATCATCAAGCATGTGCTGCGTGCGGAACAGCCCTTGGCCGATGACCACAGTGTCACGTTGCAGCTGAGCACCACGCTTAGCACCGCATTTGCCAACGTTGATGGCGGCAAAGTTCATCAGATCGTGCAAAACCTGATACGCAACGCCATCGAGGCGTCGCCACGCCAGTCCGTCGTGGAAATCACTGTCACTGAAGCCAACGAACGCGTCGCCATTGCCGTCGAAGACCACGGCCCGGGAATTCCCGACGACGTCAAACGTCGCATGTTCGAACCATTCTTCTCAACCAAGGACGCAGGCACCGGCTTAGGCATGGCCATCGTGCACAGCTTGGTGACCCAACACCAAGGCGAACTGACGGTTACCACCCAACCTGGCCTGACCCGCTTCGTGGTCGAACTGGCGCAACACGCCACATAACGGCACCCAAAAACAGGCGCGCCGATTTACCTGGGCAAGGTTGAATCAGCTGGCTTGGTACCAGGTGGCGCTGGCCGAGGCGCATCACCTTCAAACAAAATACGACGTGGTGGCGAGTCAACATCGTCTAGTTGCCCGCCCGACACGCTCCAGATAAAAGCTGCGATAGCGCCGCCACTGAGCAGCAACGCAACCGGCAAGATGACATAGAGCACATTCATGTGGGGTCCTTGAACGCTTTGGATACCATCGAACTGGCCACGACCGACAACGATGACAGCGGCATAAATAGTGCGGCAATAATGGGGTGAATAACGCCGCTTGCCGCCAAGGCACCCGCGGTAACATTGTAAAACAGCGAGATTCGAAAATTGCGTTTGATCGTGGTGATGGTGCGCGACGCACCGTCGAGAACCGATGCAACTTGCGCTATCCCCTGTTTGCTGAGGAACACGCCGGCCGCTTCCATCGAAACTTCGGCACTGCCCGAAACCGCAATTCCACACGTCGCAGCCGACAACGCTGCGGCATCGTTGACCCCATCCCCAACGAAAACCGTGGTGGCGGTTGCCAAGCTTTGTTGCACCATGCTGAGTTTTTTTTCCGGGCTGGCTTCGGCGTGCGCCGCGTCGGCGCCGACCGCAGCGGCAACCGCAGCGACGGCGGCTTGTTCATCCCCCGAGAGCAGCTCAACCCGCCAACCGCGACGCTGCAACGCGGCCACGGTGGTCCGCGTGGCCGGACGTATTTGATCTGAAAGCCCCATCAACGCAACCACTCGATAATCCATCGCCATCAGCACCGGCGTTGCACCGGCCGTGCGAATCTCAGCGAGTCCTGCAGCGAGTTGATGCGCAGGCAATTCGTCGGCTAGCAACGCGGTGCCGGGGTGATTCGCCACCAGCGCGAGAATCCAAGCGGGCGAACCAACGTGCACAACTGCACCCAGCGCACGGTCATCGGCCGCAGCATCCGCGGCTCGTGCGTTGCTGGTAGCATCGCGGTCCGCCGCCGTCGCACTGCTGACCCTAGCACTGATGCCATAGCCAAATGCTTCGTGGACATCTGTAGCCACCAGCACCGGCGCGTCGGCGGTTGTCAGCGACCCCGCAATGGCTTTTGCGATCGGATGAGCGCTGCACTTTTCAACCGCTGCAGCCATGGCGCGAAAGCGATCGGCGCCGTGCCAAAACGCAAGGGCCGAACGACCCTCGGTAATCGTGCCAGTTTTATCTAAGAACAACACACCCGGCGTCGCTAATCGCTCGATCGCGTCGGCACCTTTGATCAGGATGCCTTTGTGCGCGGCACGCGACAACGCAATCGCCATCGCCACCGGGGTAGCTAATGCGAGCGCGCAGGGGCACGTCACCACCAACAAAGCCATCGCGTGTTCAAGCCCGGCACCCCACGAGCTAAACACGCCCCAGCCAACCACGGTCAGCACGGCGACGGTCAACACCACCACCACAAACCGGCCGGTCATGCGATCGACCATTTTTTCAATCGGTGCTTTACGCCGCGACACCTCGTCGACAAATCGTGCCAGTCGCCCCAACCGGGTGGCTTCGCCGATGGCCTGCGCGGCAATCCACAGCGGCTGCGCGGTATTGGTGGTGCCCGCCGCAACGGTGTCGCCGGATTTCACCTCACGCAACGCCGACTCACCACTAAGCACCGCGCAATCCAACATGGATTGGCCCCAGATGATTACGCCGTCGACGGCGAGTACTTCGCCGGGCTTCACCAAGACCACATCGCCAACCACGATGGCTTCGATGGGCACCTCGGTTGTCGCCGCTGCGGGAAGTTCATGGGGCTCACGTTGCGCCGACACCACACGGTGGGCCCGCCGCGGTGCCAGAGCATGCAACAATTCGCCGGCCATGCTGGCCCGCCGTTGCTGCCGCGCCACTAACCAACGCGACAACAACAACAAAAAAATCAACATCGCTAGACTATCAAAATAGATCTCACCGACGCCGCGCAATACGTTGATGGTGCCCCAGCCCAACCCGGCCACAATGCCGATCGATAGCGGCAAGTCGAGGTGCAACCGGCGGCCGCGGATCGACGCCAACGCAGCGCGAAAAAACGGCATCGCTGCAAATGTCAGCGTCGGTACCGCCACCACCATGGACGCCCACCGAAAAAACGTGATATCGCGCG
>JAGPDK010000252.1 GCA_018057605.1 Kofleriaceae bacterium
GTCGGGCAGGCTGCCATCGGTCACCGCTGCTACGAAGGCGCGCAGGTCATCATCACTGAGTTCGCCACCATCTCGTTTTTGTCGAATCAGTTGTGCAGGAATCATCAGTAGCCCTTAGCTTTCGAATCCGTGTTTCCAGTAACAATGGCAACCGACGCCGAAGCGCCGACCCGGTTGGCGCCGGCTTGGGCCATTTTCAAGGCATCCTCGACGGTGCGCACCCCGCCCGACGCTTTGACGCCGAGCTCGGTGCCGACGATGCTGCGCATGAGCGCCACATCTTCGACGGTGGCACCACCTTTGCCAAAACCGGTCGAAGTCTTCACAAACGCAGCACCGGCCAGCTTCGACAGCGCGCAGGCGATGATTTTTTCTTCTTGATTGAGGGCCGAGGTTTCTAAAATTACTTTGACGCCGGCTGGTGTTGCCGCCTTGACCACACGGCAAATGTCTTCAAATACGGTTTCGTAGTCGCGCGACTTGAGCGCTCCGATGTTGATGACCATGTCGATTTCTTTGGCACCCTGGCGAACCGCGTCGCGGGCTTCGTAGGCCTTGGAGGTTGGCGCCATCGCGCCCAACGGAAAACCAACCACCGCGCACACCATGACGTCGGTGCCAGCGAGCAGTGATTTACACAGCGGCACCCACGTGGTGTTGACACAAACCGAGGCAAATCGATATTTGCGCGCTTCTTCGCATAGCTTCACCACTTCGTCGCGGACCGCTTCAGGCTTGAGCAACGTATGGTCGATCAGTTTGCCGAGGTCGGCGGGCACCGCGCCAACGCCGAGCGCCGCGCCGACTCGCATCGCGCCTGCGCCTTCCATCGCGCGTACCGACCACGGCCGCCGGACCACGCACGAGCCACAGCTCGCACAATCCTCCCCGGGGGCTTCGTCGTTATTGCACTCACCGCGTTGGTGCGGTGGCAGCACTTGCAATGCGCGAGCTCCGCCGGCGTTGCTCAGGCGTGCTTGCACTTTACTGGTAATCAAATCAACTAGTCGATCCACGTCGCTGGACATCGTTTTGGAATATACCTGGTCCGCGCCTCGATGGGCGGGCTTGGCCCAGTTTTGTCGATACCGCGAGCGCGGTGTGGGTGACGAGTCGGTTGTTACGGCGTAGGTGGCGATGGCAGGTCTTGGGCCAGTCGAAACGTTACATCGGCAAAGCCACGGTCGGCGCGCTGTTCGGTTGCACCCGGTCGGCGCGCTAGTTTCATGTTGGTCGGTGATTCGACCCATTCCAATTGGCCCACCGCAGTGACAAAGCCCGGGGTGCTGATGGCGGCGTCCCACTCAGCATCGGTGATTAAGCGCTGCTTGGTGCTGGCTGCAAAAGCCCGGGCCGCCGTGTAAGGCACGTGCACGACGTTGCTGTCGTCGGTGGTTGCCTCTTTGGCGCGCTTCCCGAGGCGGGGGGAAACTTTTTTCAGGGCCGCCACTGTGACAGGGCGCTCGGCGACGAACAACCAAGCTGAGCCATCGGGGCGACGCACCAGGATCATGCCGGCGGGGACCACGATGGCGGCCGTGTTGTTATTGGGTGGCGGTGGCGCGGGTACGACGTGCGGGGTTGGCGCGGGTGGTGCGGCTGCGGCGGCTGAGCCAGTTGAATTCGAGCCGGGGGCGGCTGGCCCCGTTGGCGTCGGTGCGCGCGTTGCGAACAGCACCAAGCCCGCGATGAATATGCCGACACAAACTGCCGTGACGAGCCAAGCCCACACCGGTAACCCTCGGCGCGACCGGTCGGGTTCAGCCAGCATCGATTCGCTGGATTGCCGCTGCGATTGGCTCGGCTCGTCGATATACGCGTCGGGCGGCGGCAGGGTGAACGGCCGCGATCGATCGCGCACCGCAACGCGCGGCACCGCGTTAGGGTCGAGTCTGTCTACGATGTTGTTCAGCGCCGTGGTTAACGTGGCGTAGTTCGGGCGATCGCCCGGCGCTTTTTCCATCATCTTGCGGGTTAACGCAGATAATTCCGCATCGACGCTGTTGCGCGCGGTCCGGGCGTCGGGCGCAGGATTGCGCAGATGCCGGGCCACAACTTTGAGGTATTTATCCTCGCCGGGTTTGCCGGTGCGAAACGGTGGCACACCGGTGAGCATGAAATACAACGTGCCGCCCAACGCGTAAATATCGACTCGCTCATCGATAGCATCGCCACGCGCTTGTTCGGGGGCGATGTAATCCGGGGTGCCAACGACCACGCCCAACGCAGTGAGTGCGGGCTCGTTGCCAGGGTCGAGCGGCTTCGCCAGGCCGAAGTCGGTAACTTTCACGCGACCGTCGAGCAAGCGCACCAAATTCGACGGTTTGACGTCACGATGAATTAGGCCGGCTTTGGCCGCGGCCTCCAAGCCGGTGGCGGCATCGAGTGCTGCCATCGCTGCTTCGCTCGAACTGAGCGGACCATGTTTTTCAATTAGCGATCCGAGATCGATGCCATCGAGAAATTCCATGGCGATGTACGGTCGCTCGTCGAACACACCGGTGGCAAAAACCTGGACCACCGCAGGGTGGCTAACCGCGGCAACCGCTCGGCCTTCGCGGACAAAGCGGGCACGTAGTTCCGGGTTGTCGCGGTGTTTTTCGGACAGCAGTTTGATCGCAACTTTGCGGTGCAAGCCGATATCGACCGCGCGATACACTTCGCCCATGGAGCCTGAACCAATATCGCTCTCGACGCGATAAGCATCGATCACGGTTCCAGGGACAGGTGCCGGCACGGGCCTAAGCATATGCCAGTCCTGGGGACGCGGTGGCTCAGCCGTGCGAAAAAAATCGACTTACTCGTAGCGGGGCGCGTCGTCGCGCTTGGCCATATTTTCGAATCGCGTGAAGCGGCCTTCAAAGCGAGTCTCAACCGTACCCGTTGCACCGTGGCGGTTTTTGCCAATGATGACTTCGGCGATATCGGGATTTTCAGCGTCTTTGTTGTAAACCACGTCGCGGTAAATAAACATGATGACGTCGGCGTCCTGCTCGATCGCGCCGGATTCCCGCAAGTCCGAAAGCTGCGGCCGCTTGTCGGTTCGGTTTTCCAACGAACGGTTGAGCTGTGACAGCGCAACCACCGGGCATTCGAGTTCTTTGGCCAAGCCTTTGAGGCCTCGTGAAATTTCCGAAATTTCTTGTTCGCGCGAGGCCTTGGCGGCTTGCGGCGAGCCGCGCATCAGCTGCAAGTAATCGACGACGATGAGACCCATTTTTTTGCCTGCGAACAATTCTTTGTTCGAGCGAAAGCGCCGCGCCCGGGCTCGCAGCTCGCGCAATGACAAGGCTGGGGTGTCATCGATCAGAATCGGTGATTTCGACAACGTGTTGGCGGCATAGGTCAGGTTGGTCATGTCTTGGCGCTGCAATTGGCCGCGCCGCAGGGCCGACGAATCGACGCGGGCTTCGGAACAAAGTAAACGTTCGGCCAACTGGGTCGACGACATTTCGAGGGAGAATACCAGGCACGGCCAACCACCGGTGATGGCGGCGTGTTGCGCGATCGACAGCGCGAACGAGGTTTTGCCCATGGCGGGGCGAGCTGCCAGAATGATGAGCTCGGTAGGCTGCAAGCCGGCAGTCTTGGCGTCGAGATCGGCAAAGCCAGTGGCCACGCCGGTAATACCGTCGGACGATGCGAACCTTTCATCGAGCGAGCTGAAAACCTTTTTGATTAGGCTCTTGATGCTTTCGGGCCCGCTGCCACCTTTTTTTTGGGTGACTTCAAAAATCTTGGCTTCGGCTTCGTCGAGGTAATCGCGAACTTCGAGGTTTTCTTCGTAGCCGCGTTCGAGGATCTCGCCGGACGCCAGCATCAAGCGCCGAGCCTGATGCTTTTCCATCACGATTTCGGCGTAGGTCACCACGTTGTCCGGGGTTGGCACGCGCATCGCCAGCTCACCCAAAAACGCAATGCCGCCAATCGCTTCGAGTTTGCCGGTCTTTTCAATTTCGACTTCGACCGTCACGACGTCAATCGGCTTGGCGTTCGCTTCCAAGGCGCGAATTGCGGCAAACACTACTTTATGACGATGGTCGTAGAAGTCTTCGACGTCAATGGTGTCGAGTTGCGTCAACACGTCGTTGCGCAGCAAAATACCGCCCAACACCGACGCTTCAGCGTCGAGGTTATGAGGCAGTACTCGTCGATCGCGGGCCATGGAGCGTACCGTAGCAGACTTCGGCGTGCTGATTCCAATGCTCCGCGAAAATCGCGCGAGGAACGTGCGTTGGAGTGCAAATGCGTGTCGCGAGATTCGCGCCGACCACGTACGTGCATCCAATTACTTTGGAGTGTGGTCGCGAAGGCTCAGCGGTCCGTCGTCGGAGCGCCGTCGTCCGCGATCCGAGTACGCAATCTATTTGCAAATAGTAGGAGCATTCCCGCAGGCGGGACGTTCAATGTCCCGCGCGAGTAACGCGCGGTGGGATGAATGCCGGCGACTTGCCAGTTGAAAGTCGCGCAGAAGGGACGGGAAAGTCCCTTTGAAATGACAAAAACGCGGCCACAGTTGCCTGTGAGCCGCGTTTCGCCGTGCGAGAAATAGTGTTGGCTATTTCTCTTTGCCGACAACCCAGAATTTCAAGGTTGCGTTGATGCCGTTGCCCAGTTTGACGACGGTTTCGTATTTGCCCAACGCCTTGACTGATTGTTCAAGGTTGACCCAGCGGTGGTCAATTTCGATGTTGGCTTTTTTGAGTTGCTCGGTGATGTCGCGGCTGGTGACCGAACCGAACAGTTTTTGATCTTCGCCCACGTTGCGTTCGAATTGCAGCGTGATGCCGTTGATCTTGCCAGCGATTTCGGTTGCGACCAACCGCTCTTTGGCGACGCGCAACTCGATCACTTTTTTATTGTGATCAAGTTGGTTTTGGTTGCGCAAGGTAGCCGAAACCGCGTAGCCGCGAGGCACGAGGTAGTTGCGGCCGTAGCCAT
The DNA here is from genome assembly GCA_018057605.1 of Kofleriaceae bacterium. GTDB lineage: Bacteria > Myxococcota_A > Polyangia > Haliangiales > Haliangiaceae > JABFXX01. The sequence goes on from JAGPDK010000252.1 coordinate 4,942, forward strand.
TGCGAACCTTGACGAGTTCGCCGGCTTTGCCGAGGTTAACGACGTCTTGGATTAAAATGATCTGCATGGACTATTCTCCAGAGACCGAGAACGGCAACAGCGCCAACATGCGCGCGCGCCGAACCGCGGTGATAATAATGCGTTGTTGACCCGCGCTAGCGCCGCTGATGCGACGAGGGATCATTTTGCCGCGATCGGTTACGAACGACTTGAGCACTTGCGGGCTCTTGTAGTCGACCTTAGCGAGCACTTCAGAGGAAAGGGCTTTACGACGGGTAGGGGTGCGACCGGCTTTGCCACCGCGTCCATCGCCATCGCGATCCATGTTGTCATCGATATCGTTGCGCATGATGGCTCCTTATTCCTTTGGACTTTCGACTGCGTCGAGGTTCGGGAAATCAAAATCGTCGTCGTCATCGCTGGCTGGCTCATCGCCGCCGCGGTGCAAGAACATGTCTTCTTCGTCAGCTGCCGTGGTGGCGGCTTTTTCAAACGAGGTGTCGTCGATCTCGATTGGGCGAGCGCCGATGTCTACATCGGTGTCGACTTTGACGGTGAGAAAGCGGATGACCGAGTCGAGCATGCGCAGGTTACGTTCGGTTTCTTCAACCACGCCTGCGGTGCCAAGGTATTGCCAGTACAGGTAAATACCCTTGCGCTCTTTGGCGACTTCATAGGCCAAGCGACGCTTGCCCCAGTTGTCAACCTTGATGATCTTGCCGCCTTGGCCTTCGATAACGCTCTTGATGCGAGCGTTAACTTCGGCGACGCCTTCGTTTGGCGTATTTGGACGCAGGATATAAATCGTTTCGTATTCGCGGGCCGTATTAGGCTTGTCGCGCAGACTCTGTAACCGTGCCATTCGTAACTCCTCTTGGGTGTAAAGCCCGGGCCGTGCAACAAGCGCGGAACGAGCGAGGGGAGCGGCGTTTTAGTGCGGATCACGGTTTAGATCCAGTCGAAAATGGCCCTATTTAGGCGATTTTGTGGCAACCGCGGCGCACGGATCAAGCGAGTGACTTGAGGCTGTTGCATGCGTTCATCGCTGGTGCGATGCCACGGCTAACGATGGTTTCTACCGCGACGATACTCGCTGCGATGATGCGGTCGACGGCGGCCGCTTGTGCGCTGGGAAAATCGCTCAGGACCCAACCGGCGACATCTTTGCCAGCCGCACCAGCTGCCGCGAGATTACCAGCGGCAGCCGCGGCTTTGGCTCCGCCATCGGCACTACCAGCGCGGTGCCCCGCTCCGAGCGTTCGCTCGTTCGCTCCATGATGGGCAGGTTTACCAACTCCGACTCGGACTCGGGCAAAGCCATTGTTGCCGAGCTGGTCGATCATCGACCGCAAACCATTGTGCCCACCGTGGCCACCCCCGGATTTGAGCCGGACCAAACCAAAATCCAAGTCGATTTCATCATGAACCACCACAATGTTGGGAATCGTAATGTGATGAAAGCCGGCGACTCGTTGCACTGCAAAACCCGATAAGTTCATGAACTCCATCGGCTTGCAAACCACGATTTTTCCGTCGCTGGCGGGTGCACTGGGCAATTTGAGATTGCCTTGCGCGATGTCGGCTTTGTACTTGCTGCTGCGGGCTTCGGGCAACCCGTGTTTGGCAAGCAACGCATCAACCACGCGAAAACCGATGTTATGGCGAGTGCGCTCGTACTTCCCACCGGGATTCCCCAACCCAACCACTAACCACATCGTGGATGCCTTGCTTGGGCGGGGAAAGCCCGATGCATCACCGCCACGGGCGTTGGCGCTGCGCTTCCGGTCCTCACGCACGAAGCTGGTGCTTGAGCGCGGAAAGCCCGATGCATCACGGCCACGTGCGTTGGCGCTGCGCTTCCGGTCCTCACGCACCGGAGTGCGCTGCGGTCCGGTTCTCGCTTCGCCTTCGTGGCCGTGCGCCTCGGGCTTTTTGCCTGATCGCGTGACGTGAGGCTCATTGCAGGTTTCGGAGAGCGGTTAGGGCAGGTCATTGTGTCGCCATTGTCGGTTGTGCAAAAAATGCTTCCGAAAATACAAAAAGCCCGGACTTGGAAGTTCGGGCAAAAAGCTCGATGCATCGAGCTTTCCAGTTTTGAACGCTACTTCTTGGCGGCAGGTTTGGCGGCTGGTGCCGCCTTGCCCGCAGCCGCCGGAGCGGCTTTGCCTGCAGCAGCAGCTGGCGCAGCTTTGCCAGCAGCGGCTTTGCCTGCGGCCGGAGCAGCAGCAGCGGCCGGATCGACCGCGGCGTCGCCGGCAGCGGCCTTGTCTTCTTCTGGCGCAGCGCAAAGGATGACGGCGAGATCCCGACCGGTTACGGCTAAGACGCCGGCAGGCAACGCAATATCCGAAACGTGCACCACGTCGCCAATGCCGAGTGGCGTAACGTCGACGGTGAGCTTGTGCGGAATATTAGCCGGTTTGGCTCGAACTTCGAGGGACCGAATCAGCGTACGCAGCTGACCGCCTTCCATCGTGCCCTTGTGCTTGCCGGTAAATTCGAGTGGAACTTCGGCAACAACTTCCTTGTTAGGATCGATTGCCAAAAAGTCGACGTGGGTAAGGTTGCGACGAATGGCATCGACTTGAAAGTCTTTGACCAGCGCGCTCACCGTGTGACTCTTGGCGCCGTCGACGATGGTCAATTCGAGCACGGTGTTGGTGCGACGAACTGCATCAAGTGAACCTTTGAGTTCCTTGAAGTTAACGGAAATGGCCATCGGCGCTAGTTTGCCGTCTACCGATGCGCCGTAGCACACGCCTGGGACAAGGCCCTTTGCGCGCAGCTTTTTGGATGCGCTAGTGCCGTGATCGTTACGAACAGAAACAGTGAGCTTGCCGACTTCCATGACACATTCCTTCAAACGAGTATTAAACAAACAGCGAACTGATTGAATCGCCGTGATGGATACGCTTAATTGCTTCGCCAAGCAAGCGTCCAACTGACTTGACGCGCACCTTGCCACAAGCGGCGGCCGATTCCGATAGCGGAATGGTATTGGTTACAACAACATGTTGCAGGGCCGAATCGGCAATGCGTTGCACTGCTTTGCCCGAAAACACCGCATGGCTAGCGCACGCTGACACCGAGGTCGCGCCGGCGGCCATAATGGCGGCTGCTGCGTTGGTTAAGGTCCCTGCGGTGTCGATGATGTCGTCGACAATGACGGTGCGTTTGCCGCGAACATCACCAACGATATTCATAACTTCAGTGACGTTCGGAGCAGGGCGGCGCTTGTCGATAATC
>JAGPDK010000253.1 GCA_018057605.1 Kofleriaceae bacterium
TGCTCACCGTGCTCAACGAAAGCCTGAAGAACAGCAAGACCCGCTTCCAAACCATCGCTTCGGAAATCAAAGGCGTTTCGGAAGAAACCACCACCGGCGTGCATCGCTTGTACGAAATGGCCAACGCCGGCGCGCTGTTGTTCCCATGCATCAACGTCAACGACTCGGTAACCAAGTCGAAATTCGACAACCTCTACGGTTGCCGTGAATCCTTGTTCGACGGCGTCAAGCGCGCCACCGACGTGATGGTTGCAGGCAAAGTTGTCGTGGTTGCCGGCTACGGCGATGTTGGCAAAGGCTCGGCGTCGGCTGCGCGTGGCCTTGGCGCTCGCGTGCTGGTCACCGAAATCGATCCAATCTGCGCACTGCAAGCCTCGATGGAAGGCTTCCAAGTGGTCACCATGGAAGAAGCAGCACCTATTGCCGACATTTTTGTGACGGCAACTGGCTGCATGGATGTCATCCGCGCCGAACACTTCAACGCCATGAAGGATGAAGCCATCCTTTGCAACATTGGTCACTTCGACAGCGAAATCCAAGTTGCATGGCTCGAGAACAACAAAGAAATCAAAGAAGAAAACATCAAGCCACAAGTTGATCAATTCATCTGGCCAAACGGCAAGCGCATCACGCTGCTTGCGCGCGGTCGCTTGGTCAACCTTGGTTGCGGCACTGGTCACCCAGCGTTCGTGATGTCGAACTCGTTCACCAACCAATGCATGGCGCAAATGGCACTTTGGGAAAGCGCCCAAACCGGTAAAGACCAAGTCACCGGCATGACCTACGAAAATGGCAAAGTGTATGTTTTGCCAAAGAAGCTCGACGAAAAAGTCGCGCGTTTACACCTCGCCAAAGTTGGCGTAAAGCTGACCACCCTGTCCAAAGCGCAAGCCGAGTACATGGGCGTGTCGGTTGATGGTCCATACAAACCAGACCACTACCGCTACTAATCGGTAACCGATACCGCTCGGTTTTACCTGACAACGCAAGCTTTCACCGGCTTGCGTTTTGTCGTTTCGGCGGATTTCACGCTACGGTTGCAGCATGTCAATCCCGCCACTCATGCAACCCCTTGAACTACGGCCCGGCCTTGTTGCGAAAAATCGCGTTTGGCTGGCACCGCTCACCAACCTGCAAAGCCACGCAGACGGCACGCTCGGCGACGACGAACTGCACTTTTTGGCGGGCCGCGCCGACGGCGGGTTTGGATTAATCGAAACCTGCGCGGCATACGTGGCCTCCGACGGCAAAGCCTGGGCTGGCGAGCTGGGCGTGCACAGCGACGCGATGGTGCCAGGGTTAACGCGGCTCGCCGCCCGCATGCACCAAAGCGGCGCGCTTGCAGCCGTGCAATTGTTCCATGGTGGGCTGCGCGCGAATCCCAGCGTCAGTGGTGCTTCAGCATGGACTGCCAGCGCCTACCAAGAAGGCACCGCACCCGCGGCCCGGGCCGGCTCCGACGAGGATATCGAACGCGTGATCGCCGCGTTCGCCGATGCCGCGCAACGATGTGCTGCGGCCGGCTTTGATGCGGTGGAACTGCACGGTGCGCACGGTTATTTGTTGTCGCAATTTCTAAGCACGGTCTACAACCAACGCACCGATCGCTGGGGTGGCAGCCTCGAAAATCGTGCCCGCTTGATTCGCAGCGTGATGCGCGCAGTCAAAGCCGCAGCGCCAGGGTTGTTGTGTATGGTGCGCTTGTCGCCAGAAGATTTCGGTCAAGCCAAGGGCCTGGATCTCGACGAGACGATTCAAGTTGCGCGCTGGCTAGCCGAAGACGGCATGGACATCTTGCATCTTTCGTTATGGCAATGCGCGCTCAACACTACCAAGAAACCCGACGCCCACCCGACCACGCTATTTCGTGCCTCGCTCGGCCCCGCGATGCGCATCGTGGTCGCTGGCAAGATTTGGACTCGCGCCGACGGTGAAACGCAACTTGCACTGGGGGCCGATGCGGTGGCCTTGGGCCGCTCGGCGATCGCCAACCCGGATTGGCCAACGCGCGCGCATGACAGTACCTTGGCTATTCGCCAACCGCCGCTGAGTGCTGCGGAACTCCTCGATCGTGGCCTGAGCCCGACGTTTGCCAACTACCTGCGCAACTGGAAAGGTTTTGTCGTCGAAGAATCGCCGACAACCTAAGTCACCCATCCTGCTGCTGGTTAGCTAGGCCGTCCTGCTACGCGATTTACGCTTTGAAGGCAACGTGCGGCACGCCGAGCGCTTCGGCAACTGCTGCGTGCGGCACCGAGCCCTTGTAGGTATTGATACCGCTGATGATATGCGGTGTATGGGCGACCGCCTTTTCCAACCCTTCAGCCAAACGCACCACGTAGCTGATCGTCGAGTTGGTCAATGCATAGGTTGACGTGCGTGGCACAGCGCCCGGCATGTTAGCAACGCCATAGTGAATCACGTCGTCGACGACGTACGTTGGATTGTCGTGCGTGGTTGGCCGTGCGGTTTCGACGCAACCGCCTTGGTCGATGGCCACATCGACAATAACCGAACCAGCTTCCATGGTTTTCACCATAGCGGCAGACACCAAGCGTGGCGCACGCGCGCCGGCGATCAGCACTGCGCCGATAACCAAGTCCGATTCCCGGACAGCTTGCTCGATCGCCAGTGGATCTGAGAACTGGGTATTGATACTGGTGCCGTAGATGTCGTCGAGGTAAGCCAAGGTCTTGAGGTTCACGTCAAGCACGGTGACTTCGGCGCCAAGTCCGATAGCGATGCGCGCAGCATTGGCGCCAACCACACCACCACCGAGAATGGCGACCCGACCGCGCCGCACGCCTGGCACGCCGCCAAGCAGCACGCCCTTGCCACCGCGTTCACGCTCGAGCGCCATCGCACCAGCTTGCACCGACATGCGACCGGCGACCGCGCTCATCGGCGTGAGCAGCGGCAAATTGCCAGGCTGTGGCTCGATGGTTTCGTACGCTACCGAATTCACGCCACGGTTGATGAGTTCTTTGCCGAGTTCTTGCGCTGCCGCGAGGTGCAGATACGTGAACAACAATTGATCTTTGCGCATCAAGCCATATTCAGGTGCGATAGGCTCTTTAACCTTCACTACCATCTCGGCTTGGCCCCAAATTTCTTCTTTGCTACCAACAATAGTCGCGCCCGCTTTAATGAAGGCGTCGTCAGTAATACTGGAACCAAGGCCGGCGCCTTGTTCGATGAGCACGGTGTGACCAAGTTTGGTCAACATCGCGACACCCGCAGGGGTCATGCCAACACGAAATTCACGAGCTTTGATTTCTTTAGGAACGCCAATTTTCATGGGCCGAATAGTTCACTGCGCCGACGGCAGCGTCAATGCAGTCATCGATCGATCATCCAATTTCTGCTACGCATTTCCTTGCCGCGCTGCGTTACTCAATCGCCTGGTACACCCGATGCCCGAGCCCGATGCCCGAGCTCCTGCGTCCCGAGCATCCGAGTCCCAAGCACATCTTGGGCGCGCAGCGGACGTGCGTTCAGCCAAGGCGGCGGCAAGCGAGGACCGCAGCGCACTCCCGTGCGTGAGGACCGCCGCGCGTCGCCAACGCCGGCTCAACGCACGTCCGCAAGAGCCGCTACGAGCGGTAGTCGGCGTTGATGCGGACGTACCCCTCACTCAAATCACAAGCCAAATAACTCGCCTCATGTTTGCCCGCACCAAGACCGATGGCAATCTCGTAGCTGGGGGCCTGCATGGCCTTGGCCACAGCTTTTTCGTTCCACTGCGGCACCAACTCACCGTTGGCAACCGTTGCAATCCCGGCAATTTCGAGCGTCAGGCGTTCGGCGCGAATCGCGATGCCAGCGTTGCCTACCGCGCACAATACCCGCCCCCAGTTAGGGTCGCGACCAGCGATAGCGGTCTTTACCAACGGCGAAATGGCGATCCGCTGGGCAATCGTGCGCGCATCGGCCACACTTTTCGCGCCGGTCACGTGGAACCGCACCACGTGGTGCACGCCTTCGCCATCCGACATCAATTGGGTTGCTAAATCGGCGAGCAGCTCAGTGAGTGCCGCCGCGAACGCACGCCCGTGCGCGCTGGTCGCGCTGGTCACGCGCGCCTTACTATGGCCCGAGGCCGTTACCGTCAACGTATCGTTGGTCGAGGTATCACCATCGACGGCAATCGCATTAAATGTCACTGCACATGCCGCGGTCGTCATCGCTTGCAATACTGCCGGCGCAATGTGCACGTCGGTTGCAACGAACGACAACGTGGTCGCCATATTCGGCATGATCATGCCGGCACCTTTGGTGCATCCGAGCAGTGTCACCGTCGCAGCACCAAGCTTGATGCGGCGCACCGCAGTTTTGGCGCGCTTGTCTGTGGTCAATATGGCTTCGGCGAATTCACTGAAGCCTTCGCGGCGCATTTGCGCGGCGGCGCTAAGGATGCCCGCTGACACCGAGCGCATCGGTAGTGGTAACCCAATTACGCCGGTTGAACAAACCAACACCTCACGGCGATCAATGCCTAACACGTAGGCCGTTTGCTCGGCCATCGTGCGCGCATCGGCGTCGCCGGTGACGCCCGTACATGCATTCGCGTTGCCGCTATTAACAATAATCGCGCTGGCACGGCCCTGGCTTTGCGCCAGATGCGTTTGCGAAAGTCGCACCGGTGCCGCTTTGACCCGATTCTGGGTAAACACCGCCGCTGTGCTGGCCGCGCCATCACACGCAAGTAGCGCAACATCACGCCCGCCCTTTTTCTTGATTCCAGCAGCAACACCCGCAAATCGAAAGCCCGCTACCCCACGAGCCAAAGCGGCCGCAGTGCTGGCTTCAACTTTTGTGCTGTTCGCTTTGCGGCGCCCAGAAGCCAGACTCATGGTGCGTCTGCCGATTCAACTTCATCTTTGCCATGGCATTTCTTGTATTTCTTGCCAGAGCCACATGGACATGGATCGTTGCGGCCGACTTTGGGCTTGTCGCGACGGACCTGCTCAACTTTCGCTTCGTTGTTGAGCTGCGCGGCACGGGCCGGTGGCCGTCGTGCGGCGGCTTGCGCTGCGATTGCATGTTCCAACGAACCTTCGACCAACAACTCGTCAGCATCGGACTTGTTGTCGGCGCCCGCTTCTACCAAGCGTCGATTACGCTCAATTTCGGCTGGCACCTCGGTTTCATTTTGAATCTGAACCCGGAATAATTTACTTACCGTGTTGGCCGAAATCCGCGCCATCATTTGCGCAAACAAATCAAAGCCGGCTTTTTTGTATTCCTTCTTCGGATCTTTTTGACCATGGGCTTGCAGCCCAATGCCTTCACGCAACCCATCCATCGTGCGCAAGTGCTCAACCCACTGGGAGTCAATTTCCTCAAGCGCGAAATGCCGGCCGAAGTACATGAACATAAGTCGGCCTAAGCCATTTTCGCGCGCGACCAACTTCGTTTCAAGTTGGCGCCAAGCTTGGCCCGCAACTTCATCCGCGGTGCCCGGATTAATTTCAAAGGCAAAACCAAATTGCTCTTCCAAGGCATCTTCGAGGCCGTCCCAATCAACATCGTCGTCGCCTTTGGGAGCATTGATCGCGCCGGTAATGATATCGCTAATCCGCAGCTCGCACAGGTCAAAAATGCGCTCGCGTTGCTGAATTTGCGAAGCCGCGATCGTGTTGGCGACATAGTCAAGCAATGCGTCGCGATCGCCATTATAGCGCTTTTCAAGATCAACTAACGTGCCGTATTGGCGCCACAACTCAGCGCGCGCGATGCGCCAAGCCGGCCGATCATCGCCGACTGGCTTACCTAACTCGCGATCGGCCTCGCGCACGCTCACCCGTGCGTCGATGTTGCTGAACATTTCGTCAAGGCGCTTTTTAATATCTGGCGCTAGCGCCTCGACGGTCCAATCGCCACTCGTCGTTGGTGGCGCCGGTTCGATGCCGGCTTTGCGCTCTTCGGCGCTCGGCTCCGCATGGTAACGGCCATCGAGGATCTGGCGACGCAAACCGTAGATGGTCTTGCGTTGTTGGTCCATGACGTCGTCGTATTCGAGCACGTTCTTGCGTTGATCAAAGTTGCGACCTTCGACCTTCTTTTGGGCGCCTTCGATCGACCGCGACACCATCGGCGATTCGATGGGCACGTCTTCTTCGAGGCCAAGGCGTTCCATTAGGCCGCTCATGCGATCCAACCCGAAAATGCGCAACAAGTCGTCCTGCAACGACAAATAGAAACGCGACGCGCCAGGGTCACCTTGCCGACCGGCTCGACCGCGAAGCTGATTATCAATGCGCCGCGACTCGTGGCGCTCGGTGCCGATAATCATCAGGCCACCGGCCTTAAGCACTTCTTCTTTTTCCGCCGAACATTGCGCTTTAAACTTCGGCAGCAACTCTTCAAATAACTTTTCTTCATCGATGTCGGGCATCGAAGCACCACGATAAGGGTCGCCACCTTCATCGGGATTTGGCTCGGCAACTTCGACCGCAGCCAATAGTTTGGCTTTTTCTTCAGCGACGGCATCGCGGGCCATCGCTTCAGGGTTACCGCCAAGCAAAATATCAGTTCCGCGCCCGGCCATGTTAGTAGCAATCGTGATTGCACCTTTGCGGCCAGCCTGGGCAACAATCGACGCTTCGCGTTGATGTTGTTTAGCGTTCAGAACGTTATACGGCAGGTTCTTGCCTTTGAGCAAGTTGGCGACAACTTCCGATTTTTCGACGGAAATCGTGCCAACCAACACCGGTTGACCGCGCTTGACGCACACTTCGATGTCGTCCACCACCGCGCGAAATTTACCGGCTTCATTTTTGTAAACCAAGTCCGGTGAGTCTTTGCGCTCGATCGGCTTATTGGTTGGAATCACCGTGACTTCGAGTTTGTAAATCTGATGAAACTCGGCGGCTTCCGTGTCAGCGGTCCCCGTCATACCGGACAATTTTTTGTACATCCGGAAGTAGTTTTGAAACGTAACCGTCGCCATCGTCTGATTTTCTTCTTCGACGGTGGTGCCCTCTTTGGCCTCAATGGCTTGATGGAGGCCGTCGCTCCAACGCCGCCCCGGCATCTTGCGGCCGGTATGCTCGTCGATGATGACGACTTTGCCTTCCTCAACTAAGTAGTTGACGTTGCGTTTGTACAAGGTGTGCGCTTTGAGCGCTTGGCTCACGTGGTGCACTAACTGAATGTTGCCAGCGGCATACAGGTTTTCGACTTCGAGCAACTGCTCCATCTTTTCGACGCCGTCGTCCGTCAACAACGCCGAATGGGACTTTTCATCGACAGTGTAGTCGACTTCACGCTTGAGGCGCGGAATCATCTTGTCAATCTTGCCGTACAAATCGGCCGACTCTTCGCCGGCGCCGGAAATGATGAGAGGGGTACGCGCTTCATCGATCAAAATCGAATCAACTTCGTCGACGACCGCGTAGTTCAGGCCGCGCTGGACCATTCGGTCCGGCGAGCTCTTCATATTATCGCGCAGATAGTCAAACCCAAATTCGTTATTTTGACCGTAGGTGATGTCGCACTGATACTGTTGCTGCCGTTCAAAGTCATCAAGGCCATGCACCACCACCCCCGTGGTCAAGCCCAGATAGCCATGCAAGCGCCCCATCCATTCAGCATCGCGGCGGGCCAAGTAGTCGTTGACAGTGACGACATGCACACCTTTGCCGGCGATCGCATTGAGGTACGTCGGCAATGTTGCGACCAAGGTTTTGCCTTCACCCGTCCGCATTTCGGCGATGCGGCCACGGTGCAACACGATGCCACCGATCATTTGCACATCGTAGTGACGCATGCCCAACGCACGCCGACCAGCTTCGCGCACAACCGCGTACGCTTCGGGCAACAAGTCATCAAGTGACTCGCCCTTGTCAAAGCGATTTTTGAACTCAGGCGTCATGGCCTTGAGTTCAGCCTCCGACTTCTTTTCCATCGTGCCTTCAAGGGCGGCGATCTGTGCGACAATCGGCAAGATCTTTTTGATCTCGCGTTGGTTCTTGCTTCCAAACAGCTTTTGCAAAAATGACATACCTACCCTTAGATCAACGTAGCGGGGCCCGGAATTGGAGCGAACGAGAGATTAACGTAGCGGGGCCCGGAATTGGAGCGAACGAGCAAACGCTCGAAGCGGGGCCTTTGGTGTAGCACAAGCGCCGACCGATTGCGATCAGCGGTAAGCACTCAGGACTATTGAGT
>JAGPDK010000254.1 GCA_018057605.1 Kofleriaceae bacterium
GCTTCCGGCACGTCGTACGGATGCAGCTGGGCGATCCGTTGCACCAGTTGTGGCGCAACGGCGGCGGTGGTCTTGAATATCCCAAGGACTTCGGTTTCGTCGCAGATCTTGTCCTGCCATCGAAATATTGAACGCACCGCCGGGATGAGATTGACGCACGCCGCGAGCCGTTCTTCGATCAAGGCGCGGCCAAGGGTGGTGGCTACGTCGCTGCTTGGAAACGTTACTAACACGATACAAATCATAGCAATCTGTCACCTATCACATTGAGTGGGCTGTGGGGTTTGCCGTAACGTCGCGGCGATGCTCATCGTGCAAAAATTTGGCGGCACTTCGGTCGGCTCGGTTGAGCGCATGCGCAACGTGGCGCAACGTTGCATCGCAGCGCAACGCGCCGGACATGAAATTGCGGTGGTGGTGTCCGCGATGTCGGGCGAAACCAATCGGTTGTTGGGTTTGGTGCGTCAGCTCCACGACGACGTCAACGATCGCGAAGTCGATGTGATCATCGCGACTGGCGAACAAGTAACCGTCGGCCTGGTTGCGTTGGCTATTCGTGCCGCAGGTGGCAGAGCCCGGTCCTTTTTAGGACATCAAGTCAAAATCGTGACCGACAGTGCGTTTTCACGAGCGCGCATCGTTTCGATTGATGCTGAACCGTTGCGCGAATGTTTTGCCAATGGCGAAATCGCGGTGATCGCCGGTTTTCAAGGTGTCGACGAACACGGCAATATCACCACGCTCGGACGCGGCGGGTCCGATACCACCGGCGTTGCAATCGCGGCGGCACTCAAGGCTGATGTCTGTGAAATTTACACCGACGTCGACGGCGTTTACACCACCGACCCGAACGTGGTGCCGTCGGCTCGCAAAATTGATCGCATCAGTTACGAAGAGATGCTGGAGTTGGCTTCGCTTGGAGCCAAAGTTTTGCAGTTGCGGTCGGTCGAATTGGCCATGAAATTCGGTGTGCCGATTCATGTGCGTTCGAGTTTTTCCGATGTAGAGGGCACCTGGGTGGTGCCAGAGGATAGTAAAATGGAAGCCATCGCTGTTTCAGGTGTTACGGTTGCGCGCGACGAAGCCAAGATCACCGTCGAGGATTTGCCCGATACCCATGGCATCGCCTGGCGGATTTTTGCAGCGCTGGCTGATGCCAATATCGTGGTCGATATGATCGTGCAAAACCAAGCCTATGACGGCACGGTGGACCTAACCTTTACCGTACCTTCGCTTGACCACAAGCGTTCGGTCGAGACATTAGTAGCGCACGTGCCGGATTTAGTCGGTGCAACCGGTGAGCGCATTCGGGCCGACAACGACATTTGCAAAGTGTCGGTGGTTGGGGTTGGCATGCGGTCGCACGCTGGCGTCGCCAAACGCATGTTTGAGTTATTGGCGTCGGAAAATATCAATATTCAATTGATTTCGACGAGCGAGATTAAAATTTCGTGCATCATCGCGCGCAAATATGCTGAGCTGGCCGTGCGAGCGCTGCACGATGGTTTTGGCCTCGCCGGCACCGGCACCGTCTAGTTTTTTGCGTTACCCCGGCTACTGCGGCGGCCGTTGCGCCGCAAGCGCTGGCGGATCAGGCAATAAATCGGGCAATAGATGCGTCAACTCACGCGCCACCAAGCGGCAGCGGTGACGCACAAAATCAACGCCGTAGCCGGGTTGCTGCGGCACGATCAGCATGGCCTCGTACCAGAAGCTCATGGCAAAAACATCGGGGCCGGCGTATTCGCCGTGCGATGTGAGTTGCGCTTCGTGGGCGTTGGCGTCGACTTGTTTGGCTACAAAATCGATGCGCAAGCGCCAGAGATCATCGACGGGATGGGCACTGGCGACTACGGTGCCGCGCAACAATAACAGCGCGTTGTCAGCGTGCGATTGGTTGGCCAAGGCGGCCAAAAAAACTTCGATGCGATGCAGCAACGCCGATTGTGGCGGCACGGCGGCAACATCGGCGGCGCTGACCTCAGGCAACGTGGCATCGGCCAAGCGCGCCATGGTGCGCAATTGCCGCGCCGTACGTTCTAATTGTTCCGGCACCGAGATGTCGGCAGGCGTGTGGTCACCGAGCTCGACACGCAAGTATTCGTCGCCACCCAAGGCGCGTAAATGACCCACGACCCCGGTCCGGGCGTGCGGCGCGCGGGTTATTTCAACGACCCGCGCTCGCAACGTGGTCCGCAGCTCGCGCAACGTTCGAATAACGTCATCAGCCAACATCGTGAGCGCTTGCAGGCAACAGTGATGTCGTTACCATCGTGGTGGGCTGTGGATAGAAAAAGAAATTGGCGATGCTGGGTTTGCCGCCGTAGCGTTCGGTCCAGGCGCCTGCGGTAAAGCCGGGCGGGGTGTGCGCAATTTCGCCGAAATCAACATGCATGAGGTCGTAGGCCGGCAAGATGGCGACGAGTTTTTGCATGCGCTTGAGCAGCGGCGGATCGTACACGCCGGCACGTGGTGATTCGCGCACCACAAAACCGTCGGGGCTTGGCACCAACTCCATCGCGACTTGTTGCACCGCGCAAATATTCGCCCGATGTGAAATCACCAAGCGTAGGTACATTTCGAGCACCGGGGCATCGCCGACCGCGGCTTGCGGCGCCACCGGCACGGCGTGGTCGCGCAGTTGCATGATGCATGGCGTGCGACCCACGCATAGAACATAGACGTAGTCGCAAGGTTCATCTTCGCCGCCCCGCACAGCGAACGTCGCGGCATTGAGTTCTTGGCCAAGTTCTTCGGTCAAGGCATCGAGCATATCGGGGTCGCCGGCCGACCCGTACATTGGCACGTCGGTCGATTCGCCCCAGACCCGGGTCGGGTACAAGCGCTCAATGGTTGCCTCGATCGACGAGATCATCGGGCCTTTGCGATCATCACAGCCCGATTTGCCAGCGCAGTTGGTGCAGCCACTCATGCCGCGCCGCCACCGACGATGGCTTTGAGCACGGTGGCGTCACCTTCGAGCGCGCAGCGCTGCATGTAAAATGCAAGTCCACGGTTGCCGCCGAGTTCTTCGCCGCCACCGGCGCGGCCAGGCCCGCCGTGGATCAGTGATGGTAATACTGTGCCAGGGCCAGGTGATAACGCGGCCATTTTGGCCGAGCCTAGGAACAACCGGCCGTTCCACGCTGCCGCGTTGGTGACAAACCGAGTGGTCCACTCGCGATCATCGCTGTAAGCCGCCGCCACCAGGCCACCTTGGCCGCGCGCCACCAGTGTTGCAGCGTCGCTTGCGCTGCCATCGTAGGCTGCCAACGTTGCAACAGGGCCAAAAACTTCGTGATCGTGTAAGGCGGTGCAGCCGTGGGCATCGCGGGTTGAGCGCAGCACGGCATTGACGAAAAAGCCTTTGCCGTTGTCGACGCCGCGTGGCGTTGGTAGCTCGCCATTGCCGCCGCGCACCGATTCGGTGGCCGCGGCCAACCGCGCGATACCCGCCCGGACATCGGTGAATTGATTGGCGGTGGCCACCGGCCCCATGCGCACATCGTCGCGGCTTGGATCGCCGACCACGATGGCATCGAGGCGTTCGCACAGGGCGGCAGCGACGTCGTCGAGCTGCTGTGCTGGCACCATCACCCGCCGAATCGCAGTACATTTTTGCCCGGCTTTTTGCGTCATGTCGCGGGCCACGTCGGCCACAAATAATTGGCCGGTTTCTGTCGACAACTCGACATCGGGCGCAAGCACCGCAGCGTTAAGGCTATCGGCTTCGACGTTGAGCCGCAGGGCGTGGTCGATGACGTTGCGATGAGCGCGCAGGGCTTTGGCGGTGCCCGATGATCCGGTAAATGCAATCACGTCACCAGTGCGGGCAAAATCGAGCAGCGTCGATGCCGACCCACACAGCAGTTGCAACACGCCGGCTGGCAGCAGCGGCGCCAAAATCTCGGTTAGCCGATGGGTCACCAATGCCGTGGCGGTGGCGGGCTTGGACAACACCGGCATGCCCGCAAGCAGCGCACAGGCGGCCTTTTCAGCTAAGCCCCAGGCCGGAAAGTTAAATGCATTAATGTGAATAGCGACGCCGGGGCGCGTGACCCACACGTGTTGGCCGGCCATTCGCGCCGTACGGCCCACGACAATCGCGTCGCCGTCAGCAACTAAGGTGTGGTTGCCCATCTTGGCGCCGAGTTCGGCGTAGTGCGACAAGGTCGCGCTGGCACCGTCGATATCAAATTTGGCGTCGCTACGGGTATTGCCACCGTTTTCGACCGCCAGCGTGATGAGCTCTTCGCGCGCCCCATGAATCGCTTTGGCCATGCTGGCGATCAACTCGCCGCGTTGGGCAAAGCTGAGTTCGGCCAACGCGGCCCGGCCGGTGCGTCGGCCGTAGGCTAACGCAGCGTCGAGGTCGTACCCACCGCTGCAAACCTCAGCGATGGTGGTTTCGGTCGTAGGGTTGCTTAGCGCAACGGTGGGCCCGGACCCTGCGATCCATTGGCCACCTAGAAAGCTGGACAGACGTTTCATGGCCGAGTTCATACCACGGGCGGCTTATGTGTATATTGTGCGGCGTGAACTTGTCCATGCGCAATCGCTTGCTGGCCGGTCTAGCTGCTTTGGCGGCGGTTGTCCTTGGCGGCACCGTCGGCTTTCAACTCATCGGCGAGGGCCGCTGGGGGTTTTCCGAATGCATGTATTTTGTATTTATTACCGTTACTACGGTTGGCTATGGCGAAATTCTGCCGGGCATGGACCAGATGCCCGTGGCTCGCGGGTTTACCATCGTCTTGTTGGTATTCGGCACTGGCGTGTTGGTGTATTTTGCATCGACGATTACGGCCTTTATCGTCGAAGGCGACCTGTCAAATTTTCTAAAATCCAAGCGGTTACTAAAGCGGATTCAACGTATGAGAGAACACACCATTGTTTGTGGCGCAGGCAGCACCGGCGGCCATATTATTGAAGAACTGTTGTCGTCCCACATGGCGGTGGTCGCGATCGATGTTGATGAAGCCCGGCTGCAAGAAATCGCAGCGAAGTTTCCCCGTGAAAAATTTAGCTATTTGGTTGGCGATGCCACTGAAGATGCGGTGTTGGAACAGGCCGCTTTGACCAGTGCTGGCGGGCTGGTGGCGGCGTTGTCGTCGGACAAGGACAATTTGTACTTAGTGGTAACGGTGCGGCAGCAAAACTCCAAAGCGCGGATAATCGCGCGCTGCAGCGAGTTAGCGCACGTCGACAAGCTCAAGCGGGCCGGCGCCGATAGCGTGGTTTCGCCGAATCACATCGGTGGGATGCGCATGGTGTCGGAGCTGTTGCGGCCGGCCGTGGTGCGGTTTCTCGATGAAATGCTGCGCGACAAGCGTGCGACATTTCGGATCGATGAAGTGCGTATTAGCGAAGGCGCGCTGGCCGGCAAAAACCTGCGGGAGGCCCAAATCCGCGAACGCTTTGGCATGACGGTGCTGGCACTGAAATCTGCCGATGACAAACCGTGGGTCTACAATCCCGACGCCGCAGAGCGCCTTACTGCTGGAATGACGTTGGTCGTGTTGGGGTCCCCAGATCAAGTCAAAAGCCTGCGCGCGTTCGCGTGACAGAACTAGCTGCAGGTTGCTATGGTCGCGACCGTTATGCCTCACATGATTTCTGGTTCTCTAGGCGCCGACGGACTGCGCTTTACAATTGTCGCGGCGCGCTTCAATAGCCTGGTTGTGGAGCCCTTGATCGCTGGCGCGGTGGACGCCATCGAACGCACGGGTGGCAACCCAGATCACATCACCATTGTTCGCTGCCCAGGTGCGTGGGAATTGCCGCAAGTCGTGCGGCAAGTCGCGGATCGCGGCGGTGTTGATGCAATCATCGCGCTCGGCGCGGTGATTCGCGGCTCGACGCCGCATTTTGACTACGTCGCAGGGGAAGCGGCCAAAGGCATTGCCGGTGTTGCCGCAGCGAGTTCGATTCCAGTGTTGTTCGGCGTGTTGACCACGGACACCATGGAACAAGCGTTTGAACGTGCCGGCGCCAAAGCTGGTAACAAAGGCTTTGATGCCGCGATGGCGGCGATCGAAATGGCCAATTTATTTCGGGCGTTGGCGGGTGGTAGTGGCGACAAAAAGAAACTCAAACGTTAGCTATGAGTTCCTCTGGTCATCGTCACAAAGGTCGCGCGTACGCGCTCCAGGTTTTGTATGCGCGTGATATCGACGACACGCGCGACGCAAAAGCTCAAGTTGCCAGTTACGCAGATGAATTCGCGTCGGAACTTACGCCGCTGGAGCTTGAGTCCCGACATTTCGCCGAAGCTCTGGTGATCGCAGCAACGGCGAATGCGGTCGCGATTGATGCCCACATTGTGGCGGCTTCCAAAAATTGGCGACTTGAGCGGATGGCCCGCGTCGATCGCAATATCTTGCGCCTAGCAACCTGTGAATTGACTGCGTTTCTCGAAACCCCGGTGCGCGTGGTTATCAATGAAGCGGTTGAGTTGGCCAAACAATTCGGCACGGCTGAGTCGGCGGCCTTTGTTAACGGCGTGCTCGACCGGGTGGCCCTTGGCGTTGGTCGCAGCGCGGATAGTTAAGCGGCGTCAGTCATGCCCATTTCGTCGCTGCCGCTCGATTTGTACAAGTGGGATGACAAATCCCGCGACGCGCTTTGCGTGTCTATCTTCGAAGATGAGCGGCCGTTGCGCGGTGTCGCTGGCCTGGTGGATTGGCGACTGTGCGGCCGGTTGTCAGCCTTGCTGCAAAGCCGAAAAGCCACCGGTGCAGCAGGCGAATCAATGATGTTGCCGGCCAGCCGACGCTTACCGATGAACCGGATTTTTTGGTTTGGCCTGGGCCCATCCAAAGGCTACAGCGAAGCGCGCATGCGCCATGACCTAGCGTGGATGGGTGGGGTGTTAGCCAAAGCCGCCGTCGGTGAATGCGCGATGCAGTTACCGGGCCGCTCAATTGGGTTAATTGGCGCGCGCCGCGCCATCGAGCTAGTCCTTGATGAACCTAGCATTCGCGCCATGCATCTCACAATCATCGACGATACCGCTGGCAACAAGGACATCGCGGACGTGTTGCGGCAAGCAAAATGAGCATGCACCTGGACCTTTCCCGGCTGAGCTTTCGTTACATTTGCGACGATCATGCCGCAGGTTCGCCAGCGCCTGCGTTCCGGGTGTTGACCGTATGCGCGACCGTCGCGCGTCACACCAAATAGTCGATTCACCTTGCATAATCGATCGGTCCGCCAGTCCATTTTGATGCGTTGGTGTTGGCCGTAATGGCGAGCCCGGCATGGGCATCGCGTAACGCCGCAATGCCCGCTTGATTTCGGCTGAAATCGTGCGGGTTTTGCGACCGATGGAAAGTGGCACACCTTGCGCGTCGACGTGGGCAACCACCACGCCAGCGTCGCCGTAAAAAGCGCCGCGCGGTGGAAGCGGCAATGATTTCGCCGTCGGCCATCATCGCAAGGTCCGGCGGTTCCGCTGAACCGTGCAGGCCGGCATTTGGTACCAGCGGCACAATGTATCGAGCTGCGACGCTGGCATGCGTGTGGCGTACGCGACCCGGAGTTCCTCCATTTTAGCTGTTGCCACTCGCGACATCGCCCCGGCTTGCGAATGTTCCACGCAAATACGCTATCATCTGCTGTTTCGAAGCTGTGATTGGCGCCATGTCGCTCCCTCCGGATCCTTTATGCGCCGACCGTTCACATCTCCGTGGTGCATCAGATCGCGGAGTCATGGCGGGGCAGCAGCGCCGTCACGTCCGAAATTTCCAGGATATGAAAATAGCTAGGAAAAAAATCTACGAACTGAGATCAATGATCAGCGGGCAGGGCCCTGATCACTATCAGTCAGCGATTTCACGCAATTTGCGCAGCTGTTCGCGCGCACTGTCACAATGCCCGGCAGCTTCGCGTAGTGATTGCCGAATAAGTTCGAACGAACTGCGGGGCAGGTTTTGGGCGTATTGCTCAAACTCCCCTTCGGCCGCCATTACTTCGATGCGCAAACTTGATAACAAATCGTGTAGCGATGCGGCAGTCTCCGTCGTCATAGCTGCAATTTCGATCGCCCGTTTAACTTTGAGGCTGCCGGCTTCGGCCGAAAGCGTGTCTTCGGCCCGCTGCAACTTGACGCGCAGTTGGTCGCGTTCGATTTCAAGCATGGACAAATCGGATTCGAGATCTTCCATGCGCCGCC
>JAGPDK010000255.1 GCA_018057605.1 Kofleriaceae bacterium
GAATGGACAGGCGTATTCATACGCCTTCACGATGGTCACCAGCGCAGTTGGCGGGCCGTCAATGGCTTCGCCATCAACTGGCACCGCGTAGGTCTTGGCGCGATCTGGTTCTGGACGAGCAGCCCGAGGTTGGCCCGCAGCGCCACCGCCACCGCCGCCCACACCGCTTTTCAACAGCTTGTCGACTTTTTCGTTGAGCTTGTCGATTTTGACTTCGAGGTTTTTACTATCTTGGTTGCAAGCACCCACCGACAAAACGGCGGTCGCAGCGAGGATTACGATTAGTTGGTTATTTTTCAGTAACATATGGTGGAGCTCCTTCTAGGCAGGCTTGTGGACCTAATTCCAACGATGACGACGGTGTACCGCCACCGGACTGGCAATTGCAACACATCGACGCGAGCAGCTGCACCGCCCGATCTGCTACGTCATGGGCAATCAAGTCTTGGACCGCACACCACACCCCTTTGATAGCGGCAAATTCGACCGGTGTTGAGGTTGGGCAGGGCAGCATAGTGTGGCTGCAGCGCGGCTAGTACAACTTTGTAACCGTGCAATCAAGAATTGCCAGGTGGGGCGGCAACCAGCGCCACCGCCCCGGTATTCCCCAAAACATGTCGAATGCCCGGATGGTAGGACTATTTCGACAACTCCGACGAGGTTGAGCGTATACCAACCTACGATCTGCCCAGTTCTTGGGCCAGTTGCGACCCGCAACACGCTGGGTTTCCCCATTACATCCCAATATTTGCGTTTGCCACGACTACAATTCGTTCATTTTGTAACCGCTATCATGATCTCGCCGTCTAAGGTACGCGTGTCGTCGTAGCCGGCCGCAACCACATGCACAATTCCACACAACATATCGATGTCTGCTTGGTCGGCGGTGGCCTGCAAAGCTGCGTTGTGGCCTTGGCGTTACGCGCTGCGCAACCATCCGTGCGTATCCTGATCGTCGAACGCGGCGGTGAATTGTGCGGCAATCATACCTGGTGTTTTCACGATCACGATGCCGCCGCTGCCGGTGGGTCACAAGCGGTGCTAGCCAGCATCACCGAGCATCGCTGGCCAGCCTACGACGTACATTTTACCAACCACAGCAGAACCCTGCACACTGGCTACAATTTAATTTCAAGTACCAAGTTGCGCAACGTGGTGATGGCAGCGCAAGACTCGACGCTGCACATTCGCACCGGTTGCAACGTGACCCAGGTCGCAAAGGATCACATCATGATCGGCGAGCACCGCGTCGAGGCCACCGTGGTGATGGACAATCGCGGCGGCGGTGACGAGTTCGCCAAACAGTGCGGCTACCAGAAATTTGTCGGCCACGAAGTCGAATGTACCGCGCCGCACGGCGTCGAGCGGCCGATTTTGATGGATGCCACCGTCGATCAGCGCCTCGGTTATCGTTTTTTCTATGTGCTGCCGTTGTCGCCGACGCGGCTGCTCATCGAAGACACATACTATAGCGATGACAGCGTCCTCGACGTAGCCATGGTTCGTGAAGAAATCGCAGCGTACGCCCAGCGCGCCAAATTTCCAGCCTATCACATCGAACGTGAAGAGACCGGCATCCTGCCGCTACCGTGGGCTGCCACCGGGCCGCACGTCAGCGCCACCGAGGCACTGCGTGGCGGCTATCGTGGCGGTTGGTTTCATCCGGTAACCGGTTACTCATTTCCGCTAGCGTGGCGACTTGCTGCGAAACTGGCCGCCGTGCCGGTCGCGGCGTGGCGGACCACCATGCAAGTGGAAGCGCTGCGGGTGGCGCACCAACAACCGTTGGCGCTGCGCCTCAACTGGATGTTATTTCGTTGGTTTGCGCCGCAACAACGCCATCATGTGTTGGCTCGATTTTATCGGTTACCAGTCGACACCATTGCGCGATTTTACGCGCTCGACACGACCCTTGCCGACCGGGTTCGTTTGTTCGTTGGACGGCCACCACGCGGCATGTCGTGGCGAGCTTTCTGGCTAGGAGCAGCATGAGTCCACCGAAAATCGCAAAGATCAGCGCGCTCGCACCATCCAATAGTCTGGCTGACGCCTTAGCGAAAAGCATCGCGACCGCGGCCCTGCCCCTCGACCCCAACGTGCCGTCGGCGATTTGGGACACGGCGCTGCTCGCGCCATTACTTGAATTTGCCCAGCGGCCAGGCAAAGCGTTTCGCGACCACCTCGCCCGACTAGCGTATGCAGGATGTGATGGTAATCCCGCGCTACTGCCGGTTCAGCTCGGCGCCATCGTCGAGGCCATTCATGCCGGTTCGCTCATCGTCGACGACGTCCAGGATTGCTCCGAGCTGCGGCGCGGCGGCCCGGCCCTGCACCACCTGATCGGTGCGCCATCCGCCATAAACTCGGGCTCGTGGATGTACTTTTATGCACTTTCGCAATTGTTCACCCTGCCCATGGTCGCAGGCCAACATGCCCGCGTGTTGCAGCGCGCGCTGCAAACTATGATGCGGTGTCATCAAGGCCAAGCGCTCGACTTGTCCATTCGCATCAGCGATTTGGAACCGTGTACTATCGTCGCGGTTACCGAAGCAACAACACGTGGCAAAACCGGTGCGTTGATGGGTTTTGCCGGCTTTCTCGGTGCAGCGACCGCGGGAGCCGATGTTGCGGCCTGCGAAGCGTGGGCAACTTTCGGCGAAAATCTCGGCGTCGGGCTACAAATGCTCGACGATATTGGCAGCGTTGTCGCGACCGACCGCGTGGCCAAAGGGATTGAAGATGTTAGCTTGGGCCGCGTGACCTGGCCATGGGCGTGGCTCACCGAAACCTGCGATGAGGTTACCGTGCGACGGCTGATGCAATCGGCAGCCCAGCCTTCGCACGATGAAACCTTAGCGATAATCGCTGCGCTAGCCAGTACGGTTGGCCAATTTGGCCGTGCCCGTATTCACGCTCATTTACTCACCACCATGGCGCAGCTTGAACCTCACGCCAACGGCGAAACACTCAATGCGCTGCGCCACGAAATCGCGCGGCTGGAGGCCAGTTATGGATAATGTCGTATCAGGAAAAAAACCGCTGCAGGCCGCCGTCATTGGCAGCGGCTTTGGCGGGCTAGCCGCGGCCATTCGGTTGGCAACTGCGGGCGCGAAGGTCACGGTATTTGAAACCCGCGATAAACCCGGCGGTCGAGCCTACGTGTATCAAGACGGTCCGTACACCTTCGATGCTGGCCCCACGGTGATTACCGCGCCGCACTGCATCGAAGAGCTGTTTACCGAAGCTGGCAAAAAAATGAGTGACTACGTTGAACTCATGCCAGTGGCGCCGTTCTATCGGTTGATCTGGCCCGAAGCCGACGGCAAAGCTGATGTCTTCGATTACGACGGTCACGGCGACACCATGCTCAAACAGATTCGCGCGCGCTCGGAACACGACGCGGCCGGCTACCAACGCTTTGTCGAGTATTCGCGCAAAGTATTTAACGCTGGATACACGGGGTTGGCGAGTCAACCGTTCTTACGGTTTTGGGACATGATGAAAGTTGCGCCGCAGCTCGGCGGTTTGCGCGCCGACCGATCGGTATATGCGACCGTGGCAAAATTCATCAAAGATGACCACGTACGCCAAGCGCTTTCTTTTCACTCGCTATTAGTCGGTGGCAATCCGTTTGAAACGTCGTCGATTTACACGCTCATTCACTATCTCGAACGCAACTGGGGCGTGTATTTCCCCAAAGGCGGCACCGGCGCTTTGGTGGCGGCGTTAATCAAGCTGCTGCACGAGCTCGGCGGCGAGCTAAAACTCAACACCGCGGTCGACAAAATCAATGTCGTGGATGGCAAGCATCGCGTGACAGCGGCCGGCATCGCGACTGATTTCGATATTGTCGTGTCTAATTCCGATATGCACCACACCTACGCCAAGCTCTACGGTGAAGAGCCGCGCGCCAAAAAAATGGCGCGCAAACTCGAGCGCATGGACTGGTCGATGTCGTTGTTCGTTTTGTACTTCGGCACCGATCGCACGTATGCCGACGAGGTAGTGCACCATTCGGTAATTTTTGGGCCGCGTTACCGCGAATTGCTCCAAGAAATTTTCCATGGCGACAAACTGGCCGATGATTTCAGCTTGTATTTGCACGCGCCGCACGTCACGGATCCAAGCCTGGCTCCGCCGGGTGGCGGGTCCTTCTACGTCTTGTCACCGGTGCCGCATCTTGGTAACGCTGACCTTAACTGGGATGAGATCGGACCAGCGTACGCGGAGAAGATCTTGGCATCGCTCGAATTTTTATTGCCCGACTTACGCAAGCACGTGGTGACCAAACGCTGGATCACGCCGCGCAACTTTGCGACGGATCTCGTCGCACATCATGGTTCAGCGTTCTCGGTAGCACCGCAGTTGACCCAAAGCGCCTATTTCCGCCCGCATAACAAAGACCGCGACATCCCTGGCTTATACCTGGTCGGCGCGGGCACCCATCCGGGGGCCGGCGTGCCTGGCGTGATCAACGGAGCCAAAGCCACGATGCGATGTATCGCGAAAGACTATGGCCTGCCGATGCCCGCCGAACCTGAACCCGCACCGCCAGCTTTCGTAATTCCTGGGGCGAGCACGCCGGTGCAGGCCTAACCCACCATGTCGACTGCGCTGGCACAAACCGTGGCCGACGCCCACGTAACCATGGCGCAAAACTCCAAGAGTTTCGCACTGGCAGCGCGGGTGTTTACCCCGGCGACGCGCGATGCCGCCGCAGTAATCTACGCCTATTGTCGCTATGTTGACGATGCGATCGATTCGGTTACCGGGCCGGCCCAACTCGCTGCGCTGCAACAACTCCGAGCTGAACTCGACACGGTCTATGCTGACCAAACTGGCCAGGCCCCCGACGCTGCTGCGACCGAGATTGCGGTTGCGCCGGCTACCCGGCTCAGTGAACTGACAAAAGTAGTCCAACGCCACCACATTCCGAGGCACTACTTCGACGAACTGTTGCGTGGCATGCAACGCGATGTTGAAGGCCAACACTATCGCACCGTCGCCGAGCTGATCGACTACTGTTACTGCGTCGCCTCGGTTGTGGGGCTCATCATGTGTCATGTGATGGGTACGCGCCAGTGGCGTGACCCCGCGCAGCAGACCACAACGCTGAACCGGGCCGCGCACCTCGGCATAGCCATGCAGCTAACCAACATCTGCCGCGATGTGGATGAAGACAAAGCCCGCGGTCGCGTGTACTTGCCCGACGAGATCATGGCGCAGCATGGCGTTGACCTGCACACGCTTCATACCGACCCGAAGTTTTCTGCGGCAACCGCAATGTCGTTGCGCCCAGCGGTCGCAACCCTATTGCAGCTTGCCGAACGTTACTATCGTTCAGGGCAACGCGGCACCCTTGCGCTACCGCTACGTTCGGCCTTCGCCGTACGCGCGGCACGACGGATTTATGCCGCCATCGGCAAGCGCCTCGCGACAATGCACTTCGACATCACCGCTGGCCGTGCGATAGTTAGCAAACGCCGTAAGCTTGGCCATGTCGTAATTGCGGCCTTGCAAACCATCAGCGAAATTCCGCAACGAATTTGGTATTACATCACGCGGCGCGGTTTCGCTGCGCCAACCCAACAACTGGAGGCTGCGCATGTCACCCAACCCGAATAATCAGATAGCGGCACCCGCTGGCATTCCGCTGAACCCCTCGGGGTTGGGGCCTTTTGGCATGATCGCCGAATACATTGGCCGAATTCGAGAATTCAACCGTACCGATTGGATGGTCTACGTCGCGTGGATTGGCATGATGTACGGATTGGTCGCCTCCACGCTTGGTTTTTTGTTGGCGGGCCGTGCCCACGGCGTACAATTTCCAACAGAGGCATGGCTAGTACCCATCGGCGCTGGAATTTTTTCAACGTCGATCGCCATCGACACCATTGGGCACCGAACTATTTACAAAGCCGCACTCGCTGGTGGCGAGGCCCTCGTCCACCACATCACGATTTTCTGCGGCGTCACCAGCGTGATTTTTTTGGTGCTCGCTTACGATAACCCGGCGCTGTGGATCGTCGCCATGGTGTTGTCAGTGTTGTCGTTTGTATATTCGCTGGTCGACGAGGTTTTCCACTGGCGTCGCTATCTCGCAGCCAAAGCTGACCCGGTGGAGATGTGGAGCCACGTCGGCATTATGGTCGGACACTTGACAATGATGATCGCCTGGTGGCGATTTTTTCAGATGGGCTATCCCGGTGTTACGGCAACGCTCCACGCCATGGGCGTTCGCTAAGGAGAATTTTTGCGAATAGTGCCGGTCGATGCAGCCTGGGCAATGCGCCCGGCCAGACCCGCTATGTCATCTCGAGTTTGTTATGTTGATCAGCTTGGTCGCCGATGTATTCCAGCACGTGCGGATGCGTCATGATGATTTCGCGGAAATCAGCAGTTGGCAGACATAGCGCCAAGCATTTGCCAACAGCACGGACATCGTTGTCAATTTTGGCCCCAGTCAACAACGCGCGCTCGCCGAGCAAATCGCCAGGCCCTAGCGCCGCCAACACCGCACCGTCGTGAGTTACTTCGGCCCGCCCTGCCAACACGATATACAAACCATCGGGCTTGGTATTGGCCGTCACGATACGACTGCCATCATCAATTTCAAGAAAGCGAAACCGCGCCACCAGCGACGAGCGCTCGGCGGCATCGAATGGGCGAAAAATCGGACTGGTTCGGGTCCAACGATCAACTAATCGCTCGCGCACAAATCGCAATAATGCGCGCAACACATCGGGATGGGTTTGCAACAGAAACGCCAAGGTATCGCGACCAATGCGCAACAGGTCGCAGTCGGTGACAGCCGACACTGTAGCCGTGCGCGGCGTGTCGGTGATCAAGGCAACTTCGCCAAAGAACGCCCCGGCCGAAAGCCTTTGCATCTCAACACGCGGCGGCCCTTCGGTGGCCACCGAAACTTCACCTTCGGCCACAATATACAGCGCCTCGCCGGCATCACCCTCGGTAAACAACACTTCACCACGTTCCAGCGTGACCAGCTGTAGCCGCGAGATCAAGGTCTCAATCGCATCGGCTTCCATCGCTGCAAACAACGGCGTAGCCGCCAGCGCCCGGCGCGCAGCTTCACTGACCCGCTTGGGGGCCGGCAACGGAATTTCTTCGATATCAACTAAATCAAGCTCTTCGGCTTCTTCGATGTCCGCTGCATCAAGTTCAATATCGTCTTCGCCATTGCTAACCGAAATCACCAGATCGTCGTCGCTTGGGCGCGGCAGATTGGCATGCGAATCACCAAGCGGAATCAACATAATGCCCGGCGACGATCCGTCGTCACGCAGCTCACGCGCGCCCGGCACAACATCGCGCAAGGCGACCGTTTCGAGCCCCATGCCTTGAGTCAATGTGATGGGCTTGGATCGGGTACGTGCAACGCTCGGCACAGCGGGCGCGACGAGCGGAGGCGTTAGCGTGATTCTCGGTACACGTGGCGCAGGCGTGCCTGCGCCAGCCGTGCCTGCGCCAACCAAGGTTAGTTCTGGCTCATCGCTTTGCTCAACAATCCCGATCGACTCAGCACGAATGCGCGCCACCGACGGGGTGGCGTGTAGCGACGGATGACTATCCGACAACGCGCCGATCTGAGTTTTACCAGTGACGTGGGCGGTGTTCATTTCGGCCAGCCGACGTTGCGTGCTCAAATGATTGGGGTCGATTTGTAAAATCAACTTGCACACTGCAATCGCTTGCACCAAAAAACCATTGTTGGCGTAGCGGTCAGCAGCCCGCTCGTAACTGGCAACGGCCTCGGCGGATTTGCCCAGCTTGCGATAGGTTTCGGCCATGCGTTTGGGCCACTGCGCATCCGCTGACTCAATGCGCTCGAGTTCTGCGTACAACTCAAGCGCACGCTTATGCTTACCAGCGGCATTTGCCGCCGTAGCTTCATCACGCAGTTGTCGAGCGTCTTTGGCCATGGAATGTCCGAGTATACCAAGGGTCGAGGTACAATGCAGGCTACCAATCACCAGTGTTTTGCGTATTCCCCCGCGATCCGTGCGACCCAAGGGCCTGGCGGGCGCGGCACCCCATCAATTGCTACTACCGGGCAAACACCGACCATGGCGTTGGTTGCAAAACACTCATCGGCACCAACAAATTCAGCCAACGAAAGGGCAACTTCCCGCACCTGTAAGC
>JAGPDK010000256.1 GCA_018057605.1 Kofleriaceae bacterium
TCATGAAGATGATCACCAGCACCAAAAATACGTCAGTCAGCGGCGTGATGTTGATTTCGGCAAATATTCCGTCGCCACCGTCGGCGTCCGGATCAGCCGAATCACCACCGCTAGGTAGATTTCCGATCGCCACGATCACCCCCTTCGGTATCCGGCACCACCACATCCGGCTCTAACAACTGCTCCAAAAACTCGTCGGTGAGCAGCTTCATTTCGGCACCGATGCGACCCGCGCGTTGCGAAAAATAGTTAAACAAAATCACAGCTTCAACGGCCACAAAAATACCCACCGCCGTAACGATCAAAGCTTGTGAAATCGGTCCCGACACCATGGAGAACTTCACGGTTTCATCGCCTTTAAATCCGCCCATGGCTTCCATGATGCCAACCACCGTGCCAAACAAACCAACGAACGGCGCTGTTGCACCAATGGTGCCCAGCATCCACATGCGGGTCCGCAACGCAGTAGCAACGCGAATGCGCTCCCGATGCACCGCGGTCGCGACGTGTTCGGCTTTGCCGCGTTTAAAACGGCCAAAGCCAACCAAATAAACGTCGGCCATCGGCGACGGCGAACGTTCACACGCCGACCGGGCTTCATCATGGGCGCCGCGAGTGACGCTCTTGAGCACGCTCTCACTTAGCCCCCGCGCGCGCTCGACGAACTTCCATTGCGCGATCAAGCGATCGATTGCAACCCAAACCGCAATCACCGAGAAGGCCACGACGACCCACATCGAACCGTAGCCGTGATTCATTATTTCTGAAAGTTTATCCATATCCGTTCCCAAACCAAAAACTACGGAGCGAACGGCGCGCGATAGCCGCCGCCATCAAAATCGACAAACACCGGCGAAGTAAACGCCGCCGCCGCAATACCTTTACCTGCAAACGCGGTCGCAATCATCGCGCGATCGCCACTGAGCGCCGCCGGCATCAGGTCTGGCGACAACACGCCATCCGGCATGATTGGAAAAATCGACCGATCACCACGCACTCGAAACACTAACCACGCATCTTTGCCCATGGCACCCGCGCGGTTGAGAATATCAGCGTCATCCAGCGTCACCGTTACGGTGGCTTCGTAGCGCCGATTTGCGGCCCCCGCAGGTGCCAGCGTCACAGTCATGGTCTCGGCAGCCAGGCTGGCCGCTTTACACGGGTCTTTGGCATCCATGGTGGCAATGTTGCGACTGGTCCAACATTTGAGCGGCGTCAACGTTGAGTCAGGTTTCACCGGTGACTGTGGCGTGCTGTTGGCAAAGACTTCTAAGGTGTCAAACTCGGCCCAGTCGGCGGCAGTGAGCGTGACCGTGAGCGTGACGCCGCCAGCCCCAGCCGTAACCACGCGGCCTAACACTGGCAGCGCGCCGCTCTTCACTTCAATCATCGGGCCATTGGTAATTACGACGTCGTTGGCAACATCAGCCCCCGCAAGATTCTTTCGCGTCTGGTTAGCGAGCACTTCATCAACCGCAGCACCGTTGCGCAGCATGGCCGCCGAATCATCGGCAACTGCGACGTAGGTGCGCGGCATCCCCATCGGATCACGCATAGAGCTGTGGGTATCGCTGTTGCCAAGCGGCGTGACATAGAACCCAAACGACAGCATGTTGAACCAGTCGGCCATGACACGATCAAGCGAGGTCAGCTCACGCACGCCATCCATGTTGGTGTCAGCCGCACCGAAGCCGTTCCATACTTCAAGGGCCGAGAACGTCGGGCTCCACAACGTTTCTTCGGGCAACCGCAGCCACTCATTTGGCACATCGGCGCCGCTGAAGTCACCGTACATCATTTTTGCCGTGTAATCGTACTTGAGATTGGCGCGATCAAACGCTGCTTGAAACTGGCCCAGGCCGGAACCGCGCGGATGATTGACTTGCACCATTTTCGCGCCGCGGGTACGCATGGTTTCGTAGATCTTCTTCGGCGTCATCGCAAAACCGTCGTTCACTCGCGCCCAATCAATGGCGCCGTGGCTCGCGTCATCTTGCGACACTTGCATCGGCCACGCATTGAAGTGACCGTACGCAAACGGCGTAACTTCAATGCCAGGCACGACCCGCATTATCGATTGCAAATTCAGGTTTTCGACCAACGGCTGCAAATCAGCAACGTAATCGTGATCAGTGATTGCGAACATTTCAATGCCGGCCGACGCCGCCGAGCGAATGCGTTCTTCCGACAACACCGGCGAATCCGGCGACCCAACCTGGTGCACATGCCACTCAGTGGAATAATAGCCGGTGGCTGGGGCGACCCGCCGCAACTTGAACACTAGATTTTGGTCTGCCGTGCCAGTTACCGGCTTGCTATCGTACGCATATTCGGTGCCGCGCGTGGCATAAACACGATAGGTACCACCCGCCGGCAACATCATTGCAGGGTCAGCGCCATCGCCAAGGTCCGTGCTGGTGCCACGAATATTGTGGGACGCGTCGACGATCCCGGTGAGCCGATCGGATGTTGCGAACACCCTGGCATCCGGTGGCGCCAAATGATTACCAACCACCAACAACCGGCCCGGCATCGGGAGGTTAGTTTGTTCGTCGAGAATGGTGAAATCAAGTTTCATTGGCGAAGGGACCGTGAGCGTCACGGCGGCCGCGGCAGGGACAACGGATGAAGCGCCTACGTTAAGGACCTCGGCGCGCAATAAATGGTTGCCCGCGGACACTCTCGCTGCGAATTTGCCAGTTGCATCAACATCCGCAAAACTTTCGATCCGATCTTTGTCATCGAGCAGGTTGTTGCCGTTGTCGTCGCGATAAATGCCGACCCGGGCCCCGCTGGCCGGGCCGCCTTTCGACCACGCCACGGTGCCGCTGATGGGAGTGAGGACTTCGCCATTGCCGGTACGAAAAACGTCATCAACTTGTGCAGCGTCTTTACCGACGGCAAAATCATAGCGCTGATTAAGACCTGCGTTTGGGTCCAGGCTTACATAGTATTTTTCTTTGTCGAGGATATCGAGCAGCGCTTCATTGCCAAGCAAGAGAATCGATACCCCAGCAATCAAGAACTGCGAGTGCACCGTCGGCGTATCATGGCGCGGAATGACGCCATAAGCGACGCCTGGGCCTTGGTACAGCACGTAATCAATCGGCGATGGATTCGATAGCGACGCGATATTGTCAACGCCCAA
The DNA here is from genome assembly GCA_018057605.1 of Kofleriaceae bacterium. Classification (GTDB taxonomy): domain Bacteria; phylum Myxococcota_A; class Polyangia; order Haliangiales; family Haliangiaceae; genus JABFXX01. The sequence goes on from JAGPDK010000256.1 coordinate 3,149, forward strand.
GCGCTCAAAGCCGCGGAGATTGCCCCACGACTCGGTGGCACCGCCGGTATCGGTCAGCGTGCCCATCGGCCCGGAGACCTTGTCGGGTCCAGCATTATAGATGGTGTGATAAATCTGCAAACTGCTCGCGCCAGGTTCCAAAATATAGGTTGTGGCGCAATCGACTTGATCTGGAATGTCCGGATCCACCGTCGCATTGACCGGCAACACCCCGATGGCTTTGATATTGATAAAATCGTTATTGCCGGATTTACCACGCGCGCGGATCGCAGCAACGCCGCCGCCCGAGCCATCGGCGAGCACTTCGATCGAGTCGTGTTCGCAGGTGCGGCCCAACACATAGATGAGGCTCAACTCGCCGAAGTGATCTTCAACGGTCTGTTTGGTGCCGTCATTGAGCACGGCATCAACTAGGTTGCCGCCTTGCGGCACAACGCCGATGACCCTGGTCGGGGATTGCACGGTGAAGCTGACCTTACCGTTGCGAATGTAAAAATCGCCGACCATACCGGTCGCGGCCGGGCCTGTGAGCAACTCGTTGCTTTTGGCCATGGTGATTTCGCCAGCAAATACGCTTTGCGCTTCGCCCGTGGCCGGTGGAATTGGCGGCAAAAATGTATCCAATCCGCCACCATTGGTGTTGTCGCCACAGCCTGCGCCCATTGTCGCGCAAGCCAACACTGCTGGCACCGCATAGCGACGCCACGTTTGGGTGAGATTGCTCATCGCTTGGCAGCCTAGCACGGGCAACGCCTATCCACGTATAAACCGAGCCCGGGGCTAGCTGCCTTTTTCGCGGCTGGCACGTTGCGTCAGACGCAAAATCTTGCTCGACTGCAGATCATGTCACGCACCGTAAAATGTAAAAAACTTGGGGAGACCCTGCCCGCGATGTTGTTCAAACCTTTCAACGATGAACTCGGCGCGCGCATCTATGAACAAATTTCCCAGCAAGCTTGGATGCAGTGGATTGAGCATTCCAAAAAAATCGTGAACGAAATGCGCCTCGATTTGACCCAAAAGAAGACCCACGAAATGCTCAAAGAGCAATGTGACCAATTCTTATTTGGCGATGCTGGCTCGGTGCTAATGCCAAAAGACTACGTGCCTGAAAAAGTCTAAGCACGTCCGCTCGACCTACCACGCGCATCGCAGCGCCGCGGTGGTTCGGCGTTCCGAGCCTTTACCTATTTCGAGTCAAGCACCGCTTTCGTCGGTTTACCAGCGCTGGTCTTTTCTGATTCGAGCGCCCGCCGTTCGCGAATATAGGCGGCGCAGGCTTGCACCTGGCGATCGGTGGCAACGTATTGTTGGTAGTAGTCCGGCGCCCGCGCAGCCATGGCGGCGCCAACTTTGGCAGCCTCGGTACATTTACCCGCAACGACCAATTTCTTAAGCTTTTCGTGTTCACCACGCACCCATGCTAGGTCGGCGGACGCCGTATTCGGCGGTGACGGCGGTGACGAGGTCGGCCGCTGTGCCACCGGCGCCGGTTCCTGCACCGGTGTTTTGGCCACTTTGTCAGGACCAATCGAGGCCGCACCACTAGATAAAGATTGGTTCGCTACGATTCTGGTGGGTACCGCGACCGACTTGGCGGCTGGGGTCGACTCTTTTTTGGCGTCTTTGTCAGCCCCGTTTGCCGCGCCGCCGGTGGCAGCGCCAACATTGGCGTCTTTGCGATCCACCGGTTTCGAATCGAGTTTGCGCCCACCCGAAACCGCGTTCGTGGTTTCAGCTTGGATTTCATCATCTTCGATCGGTTGCCGACCCGACGTCGAAACCGTGATGTAGTCCTTCGGTTTTGGACTTTTCGACATGGACGCAACTGGGGGCGGTGGCGGATCCCCTAGCTTTTTACCTTCGGTGGCAGGCCGACGTGCGGGTTGCCGGCCATCGCTAGGCTGATTACGTGAGGGATCTTCAATATCGGCGGTGATCGTTTCGGGCTTGCCGCGACGTACGTCATCTTCGGCGCGCTGTAGTTCATTGTCCGCTGCGTCGTCAAATTGATTTTTCGGCAGATCTGCTCGCGCGCGCGTGACCGTACCCTCCGCGACATCCGGCGGTGGCGCGACCGCTGCAGTTTCCGCGCTGGCACTACCGAGGGATGGCGCTGCAGCCCCCCCTGCCCCTGGGTGAGCGCTGCCCGAACCAGTCTGGAGTACCGCAGATCGGCTCGGCGCGGTGTCTTGCACTGCCCCTTGACCGCGCGTGAACAGCACGCCGCCTATACCCGCAACCAGCGCCAAGGACGCGGCAGCGGCTAACCCTGGATGCAACGCCATGCTGCGAACCAACCGAATCAACCAATTGGGTTTTTCATTGTGGTTGCTAACTAATGATTTTTTAGGTGCCTTGCGGGCAGCCTCTTGCAAAAGCAACGCTGAAACAGCTTGCGGTGGCTCAACGAAACCTTGGGTCAAGCCGCCCGCCCGAACCACCGCATGGATTTGCCGCAGTTGCGCCAACAGCCCTGCGTCGGCGGGATGCGCCAACAGGTGAGCGTCGAGCGTCAATGTCTCTGCTGGCGAGAGTTCGCCGTACAGAGCGCCAATGAGCAGCGCATCGAGTTGGTGGTTGGTAGACATGATCGTTAGGTCCTTATACTACGTGGTAACGGGATTTCCGTTACTGATACACACGCAGCACAAGGTCCAACGATCTAACAACCTCAGCAGCTCTGCAAGCCTTTGATTTTAAGACTTTTTGAGCGATCTTGAGCAAAACGACAAAAGGGCCGCCGCCGGCCCTAAGTTGCTGAATTTGCAAACATCCACGACTAGTCGCGGACCGGTGCACAGCTCCACTGAATGTTTTCAATGGACCAGCCATCGGCGCCGCAGGTGGCTGGCGAGGCATCGTGCGATTCACTGGCACCTTCCGGCAACGTGAAGACGGCGAGCTCTTTGTGCAACGATTTGCGTTTTTTTGATTCCGGCGCACAAACCAGCGTCCAACTCATGGAACAAGCCACCGGCATAGCGCAGCTGTTGCGCACAGTTAATGCGACGCCATCGTCGCCTTTGTCGGCCTGGTCAAAGGTTGCGCATTCGGCAACCGAACGTTTAGCGCGGGTTGGTCCCGCTTTGCTGGGTTGAGCCAAGACCGACGACGACGAAACCACGAATGCGAGGGCAAAACCAGCCCATTGCAAAGCAGATGCTGAGCGCATAACAACCTCCAAAAAAATCAAAAATGACAGCACGTGCGACGCTGCACGCGGTACTCGCAGCGCCGGCAATGCGGCATTTGAAGTGCCTCAGCCAAGCGAGTTGCGATGTTCAAGAGCTACGACAGCGACACTGGCCATCGGTTCCAAGTTTTTTGCGTCAGTGCAATTTTTGACATCGACCATCGCTGCGCAAACGTCAGCCTTCGTCGCGATTTGCGAGATGGGGCGGAGCACCGATCGCGCTGGCGGCTGGTTGCGCGGAGCAGAGCAGAAGGTTACACGGTCAGGTGAACGGTCGGCTCACACAGGCTCCGGAGGGAGCGACTCGGAGGTTGAACGGAAGCGATGCGGCTGGCCGCGCGGCCGCGGAGGTTGGTGCTTGCGCGTTGCCTGATGCGCCGCCGTCGCGTCGCGGGTTGGTTGCGGGACTTGATAGCGATGCGGGCATTGTGCGCAGTTTGCGATCGGCGTGTGGGTCGACAGGCGAGCCCCTGACTTGAATCGGCGATAGTTGCCGATTTGAGTGCCCGGATTGGTGTCAGGTGTGTGCATGGTTGTGCGCCCGGTTTTCGGACTTCAATTTCTTGCAAAAACAGGAATAGTATTTCCGATTTGTGTTGACGTGATTTTCTCGCCGAAAATGATCACGTCAACCATCAGCGCACAAAACGACAATGCAGCGCTGCCATGTTCGCGGCACGAACCGATAGTCTGCGCCGGTGAAATCCTTTCGATACACCGAGACTTCGCCGCACAGCGAGGGAATCACAGCGTCGAAAAAGCAGATGGTAGTATATTCAGATGGAACATAGTGCAGAGGTGAAGGTGGCCATCGACGTCGATGCGCTGGGTGATCAAATCGCTGAAATGTCGGCGCATATCGACGCTGCGATGCATCGGTTGTTAACAGCGATTCGTGAATTTGATCGTGCTGCGGGCTGGCATGTTCAAGGCGCGCTGTCGTGTGCACATTGGTTGGCGTGGCGGGTTGGCTGGGATTTGCGCACAGCACGTGAGCGGGTGCGAGTTACACGCAAGCTGGCTGAATTGCCGCTGGTCGACGAGCAATTGCGCCTCGGCGCGATGTCGTACTTGCAAGCCAGGGCAATTACGCGAGTGGCGACGGCTGAGAATGAAGAACTCTGGGTCGCGTACGCCAAGCGCATGCCAGCGTCACAGCTCGATAAATTGTGCCGCTCGTATGAGAACGTACAAGCGTATGATCAAGTGCATGGAGCGGAGGCTGGAGCGATGGTGGCGGCACAAGTTGCTGCGCAGCGCACGGTGACCAGGCGAAGTCTCGATAACGGCATGGTGAAGTTTGAAGTTGTACTGCCCAGCGATGAAGCGGCGATCGTTTGGGCTGCGCTCAATGCTGCAATTGACACATCGAGCGCGCAACCAACGGGTGCGGGACCGACTCCCGCAGAACAGACTCCCGAAGAACCGTCGCCCGCAGAACCGACTCCCGAGGAACCGTCGCCCGCTAAACCGCCAACCGCAAAAGCATCGACGTCAGCCGACCGTGGCCGGCAACGTGCCGATGCGTTCATGGACATTATCCAGGATCGCTTGCGCGGAAATCGCCCTCAACGCACCCCAGTCGAAATCATCATCACCGTGCCGCATGCCGGCCTGCACGGTTCCTCGGAACCGTCGAACCTTGCGACGCTGGCCGACGGCGAAATCATTGCCGCTTCCACCGCGCAACGCTATTGCTGCGACGCTGGCGTCGTGGTTGCCACCGTCGACGCGCACCGCGTGTCGCTGTCGGTCGGTCGCAAAACCCGGACGATTCCAGCCGCAATCAAGCGGGCATTGTT